>JACPWF010000014.1 GCA_016197155.1 Candidatus Omnitrophota bacterium
GAAGGTCAGGGCAGGGCCAGCCGTTTGGGGGAAGAGTATTTGCAGGAGAAGGAGGCGCTTCAGATTCGCGAGGAGATTTTTTCTCTATTAAGACAGATCAACAGCCTGATCAACTATCTAAGGCCCTAGATTTACCACTTTTCCACCATCCACGACCCACCATCCACGATCCCCACACCGCAGTCCTCATCGCGGGAGGCTACCACACGCCTAATCTAAAATATTTACTCAAACAAAAAAACATCTCCTACATCGTCCTCACCCCGCAGATCCTGAACGAAACAAACCAAAGACGGTACGAGACCCTTCTTTTGAATCAAAAGTTATCCGGCCAACCGCTTCCCTCGGCGCCGTTTGAACCAATGTCTCACACCATCGCTCTCGAGCAAGTCCTTGCCAGCCGTCTCTCTAACCCCAACCCCGAGGCAAGGCTGGAGATGTTGGGTGAGTTGGGGGCGAGGATGGCAGTAGATGACACTCAAATTCAAAACTGGCCGCCGGCTAAAATTCGGGGACTTTTAGCGAAGGAAATCGAGGCCCTTCCGTGGGATCAGATTTGTGTGCTTGATGAGAATCAAATGCTTGCGCTTCAGAACCGAGCGAAGAAATTAAACGTTCATCTCCGAAGCTCCGCCCCGCAGACGGATCGGTTGCCAGCCGACCTTGACACAATCGACGCGCGGATGGCGGGGGAAAAGACAGGAGTCGGAAGTTGGAACGAATCGTTATTTATGCGAATGATGTTTATGGGTCTCACGCCAATCGCTAATTTTCACCCAGGCCACCAGCAAGATGGCGCCAATGGCGCTTATGATGTACAGAAGAGTCAGGTTGTCCAAAAGAAGCCTCCTTATTTTTCAATCATAATGGCGCTGGCAAAAAAAATCAGACACGCGGCGATTCCGACCGAAAACCTTCTGATATCAAACGGCACACCCGACGCAAAATTGGGTACCACGAGCGTCGCAAAGAGGATCGATCCGACGTTCGTCAACACCTTGCTTCCGCTGGCGCGCCTCTTATCGGATATCATAGGCGCGATTCTAACATACCCCTCCATGGCTGTCAATTCGCTCTCCGCCGCGCCTGCCCGCCAACGCCCTAGTGGCGGGCGGCTGGCGGGGGAAGGGACAGAAGCCAGTAGACAGGAGACAGTAGTCAGCGAAGGGCAAGGAAATCCCAGCGCCTCGCGGTTGGCGATTTTAGAACCGAATTACTTGGTTTTTGTTGCTTCGAGTTTGAGGAGTCTTTTTTCGAGGGAGGGGACGGCCACGCGGACGGCGTCTTCAAGCGCGGTCAGGCGGTTTTTGACTTCGATCATTTCCTCTTTAACCGTCATCATGTCTTCGTGGACTGTGGTGACCACTTCGGCGACGGTTCTAAACTCGCCCTTCAAATCTTCGACTAATGCCGCAACCTGGCCGGCGGTAAACTCTTTCTTAAAATCCATTTCCTTTCCTCCTGCTCGGGGAAGTCTAACAGGAGATAGCTTTGCTGTCAAGCCGTTCGCGCAAGCAACCGCCGCGCCTACCTCCGCCACTACAACTCTGGCGGACAGGCGCCAACTCCCTAGTGGCGGGCTTGCCTCCGCCACTATAGCTCCGGTCACCGTTTCACACGGAGATTCTTCGGCGCCAGAGTGCGCGGCGCCTCGGAATGACGGGCGGGGAGCGTGGATGGCGTATTTCACGCCCGAGCAGAGATTGGAAGACGCCTTGAAAAGAATCGATGCAGCCCACGCCGGAAAGCTTCTTACCTCATTTCATGTTGGTCAGATAGCAGATGGTCTTGCCATGAGTCAACAAAGAAATGGTTTGTTATCACCGGCGCCGGATATTTCAGAAATGCTCGAACAGCACATGGCTAAGTCGTTGGATGGTCCCAATAAAAACATGGAGGAGTTTTTATCGTTATATCACCAAAATAAGGAAGGGGGAAATGACCTTCGAAAGCAGTTGGAAAGCGATGGGTCTACTTTTCTCTTGAATTTTCCCAGACCCCAAGGGGGCTGGGCGGCTTATCCGTGTGTATTTAACAAAGCGGGTTTCGCAAGCTTTGTCGCCGATCTAACAGAAAAGAATTCGGTGTTAGCCAGGATATTTTTAATCGCTGTTTCCGAGAATCTACAGAAGACAGTAGTCAGCGAAGGGCGAGGAAATCCCAGCGCCTCGAGGCTCGCGGTGAGCGTAGGGACTGTTGAAGACACAGGGCCTTTGAACTTATTTGCTACTCAACAAAAAGCCGCCGCGCTTGTGAGAGAGATTAACGAACGATTGGCTAGGAGTAGCATAGACTCCGAGACTGTGCGGGCAGAGACGGACGGTTTTCTGAATGAAAAGGTGCGGGTATCTGGTTCCGTAGATAGAAGCGCCTGGGTTAGTTTTTTTTCTGGTATTGGAGATCTTTCCGATGGCTCCCAAGCGCGGGTATTTTTGGAGGCCCTTTTATCAGCGCTTATTTCCACAGAAGAGACAACTGGCCAGGATGATGTGCCAGTAACGGCCGATAGAATAAATCAGTGGCTGATCACAAATGGGATTCAAGCCGAATCGACAAAGGCGGAGGTGGATAGTGATTATGGCAGAATTCGAATCGTTCATTTTTTTCCCAGAGGCGGGCCGTTCACAATCCTTATTCAAGGTTTAGCGGACAGCCCGCGCGCCAGAGCTTTTCTCCGGACAGCGCTTTTGGCTCTTGTTAATATGGATCGTTCCGTTGCGCCTGCCCGCCAACGCATTAGTGGCGGGTCTGCCTCCGCCACTACAGCTCCGGTCACCGTTTCAAACGGAGATCCTTCGGCGCCAGAGATCGCGGCGCCTCGGACTGACGGGCGGGGTGCGCGGATGGCGGACGCACCGGAAGATTACGGCGAAGTTCACTCTTGGAAAGAGGCTTTTGATAAAGCGCGTGAGCTTTTAAATAGCAAAGCGTTGGGAGCGGTGGCCACCGTGTCTTTATCAGAATATCGATCAGGGCGATATTTTGCAGCTATTTTGGATGTACCTGATTATAAGAATAGGGGCATCGATGAACTTGGCTATTTGAATCAACTTGCTGATATTTCACCCTCTCTATACGCGGGAAATGAGAGATTTCGTTTGATTTATAGAAGTATTTCGGTTGAGGGATACGGGGAAATAAAAACTTTGGTCATTGTCTATTTAAAATCTGGAGAAATATTCCCGCAGCCCGCCGCGCGGCTCGTCGCCACAGCCACTCCCGCGCGGCTGGCCGAAAGAGTCAGAGGCGCGAGGCTTGGTTTTTCGGACGGGAGAAGGGGCAGGGGAAGGGACAGAAGACAGACGACAGAAGACAGAAATCAGGAAAGCCTTAAAAGATCGGCGGGTCCGGCAATATTTGAAAACCGTCTGCGGACGACGGGAAGCGTGAGCGAACGGGCGAGACTGCTCGCGGAAGAGCGGGTGGGAAGCCGTAGGGGCGCGATTCATCGCGCCCCCCGGACCGGCGATGGCAGACACCGCCTGGGCGCCATAAATGGCGCCCCTACGCTGGCCAATGGATTCAAATCCCTCGAAGCGCTCTTGGGAGAAACCCCGGCCCTGGCGGCAGAGGTGGGTGTGCTGGCCGCCAATCTTGCCAGACAAACCAACACCCTCGACCACTTGATCGCCCTTTCCATTCTTCGGGATCAGGCCTCCATTCTCCGATTTGAAGAAAATGGCGACACCGTCAAGATTTATGCCCACGCCGAATCGGGCGAAGCGCTTTTATCAACGGTTTCCATTCAAAAAACCATTCTTCGGGGTCAATCTGAACAAGAAAAGGCGATCAAGCTCTCCGACCTCGTCGGGGCCGTCCAGCAGGCTTCGGCTTTGAACGGCGCCGAACCTTACCGGCAAATGCTTGCGGCGCCAAAGAACGTATCGGTTTATCTGAACGGCTTGGAAGGCCTCCCGCCGGGCTTGAAAGAGGCGGTCCTTGAAAATATGCTCACGAACCTTGCCGCGCGTCATGAAAAGGGCACGCAGTTTCTTTTGTCGGGGGATAGGGATTTGGTCGGCCTGGCTGTTCACATTCTTCGAGAGAATGAAAGACTAAGCCGCCACCGCGATATTTTCCTTGAAGAAGGACAGGCCTTCAGCGATCCGAATGCCAACAGGGCCTACCTGGTCTTTAATAATTATTATCTTCAAAACCGGGCTTTGTTCAAAGGACAGGAAGACCGCGTTGTCGCTTTGGAAGACATTCAGGAAAGCCCCACCCAGGGAGTGGCCGGCCTCGATCCTTTCGGCCCCGCCGCGACGCTGGCCCAACTGGCCGCCCTCGACCGCGAGAAGGCGCGCCTCTTTTACACCTCCTTAACCGGCAGAACCTGGGTCCCTGGCCAATTTTTCTTCGTTCCCCGCCTCACCCAAATCAACGTGACCCAGGCCATCCGCGCCTACGAGACCACCGCCCGCATGGCCGGGCAGTCGGTTTAATTTTCATTTTTAATCAAGTCTTGTTGCGCCAAATCGGCGGGCATGCTATTCTGAATCGCCCATGACGACACCTGAAAAATGGTACTTCAAAACCTCCGCGGTCGTGGTCGCTTTTTTGGCCGTGGGGCCGCTGGCGCTACCCCTTGTGTGGTTCAACCCGCGCTACGACAAGCGGACCAAGGCCATCGTGACGGTCGCGGCGGCCATCGCCACCTGGCTCATGGGGGCGGCGATGCTCAAGTCCTTTCAGGCGATCCTGAATTATTATCACGAGTTAAAATCGAGCATGAATTGACGGGGCTTGACAAGCCATTGACTTTCGCGGAAAGACTGGTATAATTTTCTGAAAATTCACTTAAAGGGGGCTGAACATGAAAAGATTCTCGTTTTTGGTGGCAATCTCTCTTTTAATCCCGGCGGCTTTGTGGGCCGAGGAAACAGCGGCTCCCGCGGCTTCGTCCTCGGACACGGCCTCGAGCGCCCCGGCGGCGGCCCCGGCCTTGACTGAAACGGCTCCGGCGCCCGTGTCACCCGCTCCGGCGGCAGAGGCCACAACGGCCCCCGCGGCGGATCCGGCAACGGAAGTCAAGCCGGCGAGCGAGACGGCCCCAGCCGAGCCCGCCAAACCGGCGGCTGAAAATCTCGAGTTTGTCTCCGGCGAGATCAGCGCCGTCGACGAGGCCAACAAATCCATCACCGTCAAACTCTACGGCGAAACCGAAAACGCCTCCAAAGAAAAAACCCTGTCGGTCAAGCTTGACACCACGACCGATATCACCGACGGCGAGAAAGACCGCGATCTCAAATCCCTGACCGCGGGTACCGAGGTGGATGTCGAGTACGACCCCGCCACCAACAAGGCCACGTATATTTTCGTTTATTAAGTGAGCACCGGACTTGCGCGACCGTTAGGGAGCGCCAAGTCCGCCGTGCGAACTTATCCTGAGGAAGCGCCCAAGCGCTGACGAAGGATCCGATGGTTCACGCCAAGCCGCTTCTCAACAGCGTTTCCAAAACGAACCGCCGTCACTCACTGATCCAAAAGGGTGACGGCGTTGTTGTTGGCTTATCGGGCGGGCCGGATTCGACGGCCCTGGCCCTAATCCTTTCTCTTTTTGCCCGTAAATACCGCCTGCGGCTTTACGCGGCTCATCTGAACCACGGTCTTCAGGAAGAGGCCGCGAGCCACGAGATTCTGTCCAAAAAGCTCGCGCAAAGTCTGGGGTTTCCGTTCCATTCCAAAAAACTCAATATCCGCCGCCTGGCCAAAGAGCGGCGCCGTTCGATCGAGGAAACGGGCCGGGATGAGCGTTACCGCTTCTTCGCCGAGGTCGCGCGCAGGACGCGCGCCAAAAAAATCGCGACGGCCCATACGCTCGACGACCAGGCCGAAACGGTGCTTTTGCGCATCCTGAGGGGAACCGGCCTGCGGGGCCTGGCCGGCATTCCGGTCAAGAGAAGGCACGGCCGCCGCCTCATGGTCATCCGCCCATTTCTGGAAACCCCCAAAAAAACCATTTTGGACTTTCTTCAAAAAAATAAAATCCCCTTCGCGAAGGACCCCACCAACCGGAACCTGGGCTTCGCGCGCAACCGCGTGCGGCATTGGCTCATCCCGCAAATCGAGCGCCGCTTCGGCCGGAACATCCGCCGGACGCTGGTGAGGCTGGCCGAGTCGGCCGCTTCCGGATCCCCTGCGCCGGGGACGGGTCGTCCGTCGGCGGCTTGACAGAATAGGAGGAATATAGTAAACTCCTATATTAGGAGGCTACCATGGCCATTAGCAAAGTGACGCGCAACTACCAGATCACCATTCCGGCAATGGTCCGCGAACTGCTTCACGTTCAGGTGGGGAGTCTTGTGGACTTCATTGTCAAAAAAGGGCAGGTCATTTTAAAGCCCAAGGCGCTTGTGGATGAAGACCAGTCCTGGTTTTGGTCCAAGGAGTGGCAGGAAGGCGAGCGGGAGGTGGAGGAGTCCAAGCGAAAAGGGAGGGGCATGGCATTCAAAAACGTCCAGGAAATGAGAAGGCATTTTGCGAAATAAAAAGCTCATTCTTTCCGAACCGTTCGAAAAACTTCTCCGGAAACTTCCGGGAGAAATTCAGAAAACGACTTTTGAAAAACTGGAGCTTTTTCAGCGGGACCCCTCCCACCCGTCTTTGAGAGTTAAAAAAATGAAGGGCACCCGCGCAATCTGGGAAATGAGCGTGACGATGCATTATCGGATTACTTTTGAAGTTTTGAAGGATGCCGTTTATTTGAGGCGAATCGGCGTTCACGACATTCTGGATAGACCATGACCGGGTTTATTGACAGGCCTTCCCGTTAAGGCTATAATCCCCCTTATGTCAAAAGTCGAAGTCGGGCCCAACGAACCGCTGGAAAAGGCGCTGAGGCGCTTCAAAAAAAAGATCGAGCGCGAAGGCATCCTGAAAGTGCTGAAGGCCAGAAAACATTACGAGAAGCCCAGCGAGATCAAGCGCCGCAAGGCCCGCAGCAGTAAAAATCGCAAACGCTTTTAGTTTTTCCGCGCTTTCCCACACACGATGATCCCGATCCTGGCCGCGCTGTCTTTTTTCCTCTGCCTTCTCTTCTTCGCCGTCTTTCTCATTCTTTTTCAAAAATTAAGCGAATCCCTCATGGGCCGCATGGACGCGTTTGGCCAGAAAATGGAGGCCCTGCGCGGCGTGGTGGACCAGAGGCTCCGCAGTGTCGAGGAAAACAACGAAAAACGTTTTGAGATGATCCGCCGGACCGTCGACGAAAAACTGCACGAGACGCTCGAGAAGCGGCTCGGGGAATCCTTCATGCAGGTCACCCGTAAACTGGAGATGGTCCACAAGGGGCTCGGGGAGATGCAGGGCCTGGCGACCGGCGTCGGCGACCTGAAAAAGATCCTGTCGAATGTGAAGACGCGCGGGATCATGGGCGAGATCCAGCTCGAGAATCTCCTCGAACAGATCCTCACCCCCGATCAATACGAAAAAAATATCGTGACCAAAAAAGGCGGCTCGGAGCGCGTGGAGTTCGCCATCCGGATGCCCGGCGCCGATTCAAAAAAGGGCGATTTTGTGTTTTTGCCGATTGACGCCAAATTTCCGCAGGAAGATTACCAAAGGCTTTTGGACGCCTCGGAGCGCGGCTCGGCGGCCGAGGTGGAGGAGGCGGCCAAGGCGCTGGAAGCCCGGATCAAAACCGAGGCGAGAAAAATTTCAGACAAATACATCGACCCGCCTCACACGACGGACTTCGCCGCGCTCTTTTTGCCGTTTGAAGGGCTGTACGCCGAGGTTCTTCGCAGGCCCGGGCTCTGGGAATACGCCAGCCGCGAGTGCCGCGTGGTGATCGCGGGCCCGACGACGATCGCGGCCCTTTTAAACAGCCTGCAGATGGGCTTCCGGACCCTCGCGATCGAAAAACGCTCGGGCGAGGTCTGGAAAATACTGGGCGCGGTCAAGATGGAGTTCAGCCGTTTCGGCGCGATCCTCGAAAAAACGCAAAAAAAACTGATCGAGGCGTCGAACACGATAGACGACGCGGCCCAAAAGTCCCGCACGATCGAGCGGCGCCTGCGCACCGTGCAGGAAACACCCGTTTCCGGTTCGGAGGAAACCTTAAGAGAAATCGAAGAGGCCGAAATCCCCGGCGAAAATCCGAAAATTGTTTTGTAGTTCCCGCCTTTCTTTGTTACAATTTCTCCACGATGAATAGATCCGTCGCGAGTTTTCCGCAGAATAAAGACGAAGAGGTCCGCGTCTCGATCCAGGAGCTGAAAGGCCAGAACTGGCTCGACATCCGCGTGTACGCGGCCCTGCCGGACACGCCGCAGGAAAAGGTTCCGACGGGGAAAGGCCTCCTGCTCAGGGTTTCGGATTTTTTGCCGTTAAAAAAAGCGCTCGCGGAAGCGGAGAACGCCCTCAAAGAAAACCGGCTGATCCATGAGTAAGATCATCGAGGCGCTGAAGGCGCACAGCCGCGAGATTTCCGAAGAAAAACCGGCCGGCACGCCGACGCAGGAAGAGCTGGCGGGTATTTATTTCGCGGGATCGAAGAACCTCCCCGCCGAAAAACGGCCGGACACGCCGCTGGTCATCAAGGTCATCGAAAAGCCGCGCGCGTCCTCTCTCATTCCCTGGGTCATCGCGTCGGTCGCGTTTCTGATCACGGCCCTCAGTCTTTTTTCGACCAAAAGAGTCTTCATTGACATCAAGGTGATCGACGAAAAGGGATTTTTCGCCGCGCCCGCGGAACGCGCGCCCTCCGAAAAATCGTCCGAGGCCCCGGCAGAGGCGCAGATTGTCGCCGCCAGGGATTTTTCCTTTGAGGGCGCGGCGAAACTCTCCAGCACCAAGGACGGCGGCATGCTGATGCTCGTGAACAGTTCCGTGGCGCCGTTCGCCCGAGCGAATACCGAGCTCGATCCGCCGCTGGATCTGTCGAACAGCAAAATCATTTTCTCCGCGCGCGGCTACAAGGGCGGGGAGAACGTCGCGATTTCGCTTAAGGATTCCCACAATCTTTCCGCTTTTTCGAAGGGAAAATTTTATCCTTTCCCGTCCCTCTCGACGCGCTGGCAGAAGGCGGAGATCACGTTCAACGACTCGGTCGGCGTTTTCGACAAGAAAAAAGTTTCGAGCCTCCGTTTTGATTTCGGTTCCAAAGACACGGAGAATAAGCCCGGCGACACCGTTTTTATCAAAGACATTCAAATCGTTCCCTTAGGCTAAAGGAAACGGATGCACATCTTCGCGGTGTCCAATCAAAAAGGGGGCTGTGGCAAAACGACCACGGCCATCAACGCCGCGGCGTCCTTGGCCTCTTTGGGCAAAAAGACGCTGGTGATCGATCTCGACCCGCAGGCGCACGCGACGTTCGGACTGGGCGTCCAAAGCGACCGCCTCGAGGCCTCCATTTACAACGTCCTCACGCAAAACCCCGAGCGGCGGAAAAATTTTCTCGAAAACGTCATCGTGCCGGTCGACGCGAACCTGGACCTGGCCCCTTCTCATATTCTTCTGGCCACCATCGAGCAGGAATTTACGAGCCGCGACGAGGCGGTTTCCAAACTCCGCGAGGCGCTGGTCAATCTTTCCTTCCCCTATGATTTTGTCTTTATCGACTGCCCGCCGAGCCTGGGGTTTTTGACTTTCAATGCTTTGAGAGCGGCGCACACGGTGATTGTCCCGGTCGAGCTCGGTTCGTTTTCCCTGATGGGGGTGGGCAAGCTCCTCAGCATGATCGAGCTTCTGCGGCTCAAGATGCGGCACGCGCTGAAAGTGTACGCGCTGGCCACCATGGTGGACGCGCGGACGCGGTTTGCCAGACACATGAACGACGAGATCCGCCGCACGTTCGGCGACCATATTTTCAGCGCGGTGATCCGCCAGGCCGTCGCCGTGAAAGAATCCCAGGCCAAGGGCGTGCCGGTTCTTTCGCACGACCCGAAGTCAAGAGGGGCGCTGGATTATCTTCTTCTGGGCCGGGAAATTTTGGACAAAACATCGGCTACGCTTCTGCCGGTCGAAGCCAACGGAAAATCGTCCCTGCCTTCGAACCTTTTGAGAGATTTCATCGTGAAGGCCGCCGGCGCCAAGGAGGTGCACCTGGTCGGGGATTTTAACAATTGGCTCGTTTCCTCGGACTCGGTGCTCTGGCAGAAAGAGGAGGGGCTGTGGCAAAAAAGACTTTTTCTCGAGCCGGGCCGCTACCGGTACAAATTTGTCGTCGACGGGGAATGGACCACGGATCCGGCGAATGACCAGATCGAGCCCAATCCCTACGGCGGCGCCGACTCCGTTTTAGAAATCCGGTAATGGCCCCGCGCCAAAAACTTCCTTACCGCCTCATCGGGTCCCAAACGATTTACCGGGGCCACTTTGTGAAGCTCGTCAAGGACCGTTTTATCCTGAACAAAGCCAAGGACAAAATCGTCACGCGCGAGCTCATCATTCATCCGGGCGCGGTGGTCGTCATCCCGTTCATTGACAAAGATCACATTTTGCTGTTGAGGCAGTTTCGCTACGCCGCGAAGGGGGATCTGTGGGAGATCCCCGCGGGAACGCTCGAGAAAGGTGAGAAACCGATTGTGTGCGCCAAAAGGGAGCTCGAGGAAGAGACGGGATTCCGGGCCGCGCGCTGGCGGTATCTGACAAAATTTTTGCCGGCGCCGGGGATGAGTGATGAATGGATGAGCCTCTTTCGGGCGGACGGGCTCGAACCGGGAAAGAAAAATCTCGACCACGACGAGTGGATCGAGCACGAGGCAGTCTCATTGAAAAAAGCGGTCGCGATGATCCGGAACCGTCAGATCCGCGATGCGAAGACCATTGTCGGGATTTTGTGGGCGAATCAATAAAATATAGACGAACGAAGGACGCCCTCTTTTTAATTGACATCGTCTGGACCGTCGTCTTCTTGTGCCTTTTGCAGTTTTCCCGTCTGTCGGTTGTCCTCAAACCGCAACAGCCTCTCCCGTGGTATCTGGCGAATTTTTTCGTGGTTTTTTACCTGGCGGGACTGCCCGTCCGCTTTCTGTCGGGATTTGCGGTGGAAAAACAGTACGGGCTTTCCAGGCAGACGCTGGGGCATTGGTTTTTTGATGAATTAAAAAAATTTCTTTTGTCGTTATTATTTTTCATTGTCGCGACAGGAGGCCTTTTTCTTTTGATCGACCATTTCCCGAAGGCCTGGTGGGTCTTCGCGGCGTTCGGATGGCTGGTTTTGACGCTTTTTCTGTCGAGGATCCTGCCCACCCTTCTCATCCCGATTTTTTACCGCCTGCAACCGCTGAAAGAGGGCCCCCTAAAAGAACGGCTCCTGTCGCTTTGCCGCGTTTAATTTTTGCGCGGTTTTTGGCGGGTTTTATTTCCTCAATCAAATTTCAAACACGATCACCGGCGGCCTCGGCGCCCGGTCCCTGACGGATCCGGCCATTTTTCCGATGCTGGCGCTTTTGGGGTTCGCGGGAGGCCTGGTTCTCCTGCCTTTGCAAAACGCGTTTTCGCGCTTCATGGAAAACGAGGCCGACCGCTACGCCGTCGGGGTCATTCCCTCGCGTACCGTTTTTATTTCCATGATTCAAAAACTCGGCGCGCGAAACCTGGCGGATGCCCAGCCGAGCGCGTGGATGGAATTTTTGTTCTACGATCACCCCTCGATCGGCCGGCGCATAAAAAATATTTCACGGATTTTGACGGCCGTGCTTTTCATTTTCTCGTTCTCGGGCCGCGTGGCGGCGGCCGAGCCCGATCGCATCCCGGGAAAAGTGCACTGGGTGGTTGACGGGGACACGTTTCAGCTCGAGACGGGTGAACGCGTGAGACTGATCGGGGTGGACACGCCGGAGTATCAGCCCTGGAAAAACCGCATCGACCCCTACGGCCGCGAGGCGTCCGAATATTCGAAGAAACTTTTGTCCGGAAAAAAAGTTTGGCTCGAAAAAGACGCCGGGGAAAAGGACAGATATGGCCGCACGCTCGCCTACGTTTACCTCGAGGACGGCCGTTTCGTGAACCGGATCCTCGTCGAAGAGGGCTTCGCGCGCGCCAAATATTATCCGCCGAACGGCCGCTATTATGAAATTTTTAAGACCGCCCAGCGCGCCGCCAAAAAATTAAAGAAGGGCTTGTGGGCAGAAAAGAAAGCGTTTAAAATAGTCCCATCATGATCAAGGAAGCCAAGATTTCATCCATCGTTTCTTTGTTTCCCCTGCCGCAGTACGTCGTCGTGCTCGAGGACGTCGAAAAAACGCGCCTCGTCCCGATCTGGATCGGCGTGAACGAGGGCAACGCGATCGCGCTCGAGATGCAGGGCGAGAAATTTCCCCGCCCGCTGACCCACGACCTGATGGCGGGGTTCTTGCAAATGCTCGGCGCCGAGATCGAGAAAGTCGTCGTGAACGATTTGAAAGAAAATAGCTACTACGCCCTGATTTACGTGAAGCACAACGGGAAGGTGACCCCGATCGACGCGCGGCCCTCGGATGCTCTGGCGCTGGCCGTGCGCGTGAAGTGCCCGATCTACATTGACGAAAAGGTGTTGAAAAAATGCCCGGCGATCGACGGCCAAATCACGGAAGGGGAAGTCGAAAAATTCAAGGAACAGCTGAAGACCCTGACGCCGGAGGAGTTTTTTAAGGGGCTTGAGGAGGGGCCGGGGGAGGGCGGTGACGAGGAAGAGAGCGACGATGATGAGGAGGGGAAAGAGTGATGAAATTTAAACGGCTTGCGGCGGCGGTTTTGTTTTTACTTTTATTTCAATGGGGATCCGCGTGGGCGATTGAATTCAAATCAGAGCCGCCCGCGCCTCCGGATTCCCGCGATTTGATCGGTAGAAAGCTGGGGCGGGGATTCGCCAATCTTTTTTTCGGTTGGCTCGAGATCCCCAAAGCCATTGAGAAAGTAACCTATGAAAGTAATTTTATCGCCGGGATGACGGCGGGCACGCTTCAGGGCGCCGGGAAAACGGTGGTCCGGACGCTGGCGGGCGCTCTGGAAATCCTGACCTTTCCCATGCCCAACAAGCCGCTCATCGAACCCGAATTTGTTCTCGATAAGCCCGGTCAGGACCAAAGCTAATATTTCCATTTCATGAACAAGAAATATCTTTTGAAAACCGCCCAAAATCCAGCGGGTGTTTACGCCATTGACTACAAGGCTGAGCTCAACCCCTCCCAGCACGAGGTCGTCACGCACGCGGAAGGGCCGTGCCTGGTTTTGGCCGGCGCGGGAAGCGGAAAGACGCGCACGCTCGTTTACCGCGTGGCGTATCTTTTGGAGCGGGGGGTCCGGCCGGAAAATATCCTGCTCGTGACCTTCACGAACAAAGCGGCTCTCGAGATGCGCACCCGCGTGGAGACGCTTCTCCGCACAAAAGCCAAGGGCCTTTGGTGCGGCACGTTTCATCATATCGGGAACCGCATCTTGCGGATGCACGGCGCGGCCATGGGCCTGCCAAACGATTTTGGAATTTTGGACGAAGAGGACAGCCGCTCGCTCGTCAAATCCTGCATCCAATCCGTCATGTCCCATTCCCCCGAGACGCGGTTTCCGAAACCGGCCGTGGTCACGTCCGTTTTGAGTTTTATGGTGAATGCCCAAAAAACCCTGCCTGACGTGCTGGCCGGACATTATCCGCACCTGGTTTCCTTTGAGCGGGACCTCGGAAAAATCAAAACGCTGTACGACGAGAAAAAAAGGAAGACCCATAATCTCGATTACGACGACCTCCTCCTCAAATGGATCGAGCTTCTGACAAAATCCTCCGAGGTCCGCGAGAAACTGACGGCCCAATTTCAATACTGCCTCGTCGACGAGTACCAGGACACCAACCGCCTCCAGCACGAGCTGATCCGTATCCTATCCGGCCGCCACCGCAATATCCTCGTTGTCGGCGACGACGCGCAGTCGATCTATTCGTTTCGCGCGGCGGAGATCAAAAATATTCTCGATTTTCCGGAAAGTTATCCGAATTCTAAAATATTCAAACTGGAAACCAATTACCGGTCCACGCGCTCGATCCTGGCGCTGGCCAACGAAAGCATCAAACAGAACGTCCATCAATTTCCCAAAACCCTCCGCAGTCTGCACGGAGAGGGGACAAGGCCCGAGGTCGTGAAGGTGCGCGACGGCCGCCAGCAGGCGGATTTCACGGCCCAGCGGATTCTGGAATTGAAAGAGGCCGGCGCGGGCCTTTCCGAGATCGCGGTTTTATTCCGGGCGCATTACCAGGCGGCGGAGCTGGAACTGGAACTGGCGCGGCGCGGGATCCCGTATCTCGTGCGCGGCGGGATCCGTTTTTTTGAGCAGGCGCACATCAAGGATGTGCTGTCTTTTTTAAAAATTCTCTCCAATCCTCTCGACGAGATCGCCTGGCGCCGGGCGCTCATGCTCCAGCCGGGCATCGGGCCGGGCTACGCGGAAAAAATTTTTGGCCTCGTGGAAAAAGAGGGCGGAAACCTGGAAAAGACCGCCGCGATTTCTTTTGGGCAGGCCCTGCCGCCGCGGGTGCGCGAGGGGCTCCATTCGTTTAAAAAAATATTGAAGAGCCTGCTGTCCGGCGAGAAAAGGGATCGCCCCGACGCGCTCGCCGAAGAGGTGCTGGAGCAGGGCTACAACAAACACGTGCTTCTCAATTTTGAAAACGCCCGCGACCGCCTCGAGGACTTGAGACAGCTCGTCAATTTCGCGCACACCTACAAAAACCTGAAGGATTTTTTGGCGGACGTGACGCTCCGCGAGAGTTTTAAAGGCGAGACGATTCTGGACCCCGGCGGAGAGGGGGCTGTGGAGGAGGAACTCGTTTTGTCCACGATCCACCAGGCCAAGGGGCTGGAATGGAAGGCCGTGTTTGTCATTGGCCTGGCCGAAGGCCAGTTCCCGCACGCCAAGTCGATGGAAAAGGAGGAGGAGCTCGAAGAGGAGCGGCGGCTCTTTTACGTGGCCGCCACGCGCGCGAAGGAGGAGCTGATCCTGATCCAGCCGCTCACGCGCTTTGATTACCAGGCGGGGACCGTGATCAACCGGCCGTCGCTTTTCCTTGAGGAACTGCCGGCGGACGTCTATGATACGATCGAGGTCGAAGAAAACCAGGAAGAGGAAACGATCTATCTGGAATAACAATGAATAAAAAAGCCGCGCTCGGAACGGTGTTTTTGGTGGTGCTCGTGGACCTCATGGGCTTCGGGATCGTCCTGCCGCTCATTCCGTTTTACGCGTCAAAATTTAACGCCTCTCCCGTGGCGATCGGATTTCTTTACAGCATTTATTCATTCGCCCAGCTTGTCTTTTCCCCGCTTTGGGGAGGGTTTTCCGACAAAATCGGCCGCCGTCCGATCATGCTTCTCAGCACGTTCGGGGCGGTCCTGGCCTATATTTTATTCGGGCTTGCCCAGTCGCTCGGCGTTCTTTTTCTGTCGCGCCTGGTCGCGGGCATCATGGGAGGAAATATCTCAACGGCCCAGGCCTATGTCGCGGACGTGACGACGCATGACGAGCGGGCCAAGGGGATGGGCCTGATCGGCGCGGCGTTCGGAATCGGGTTCGTCGTGGGGCCGGCCATTTCGACGATTCTCATCCATCCGGCTTTTCATCAATTTCTTCAACGGCTAACCGGCCCGGCGCTGGCGGCGGTCCTGTCGGAGAATAAATACGAAATTCCGGGGTTTTTCGCCGCGGGGCTGTCTTTTCTGAGTTTCCTTTTGGTTTGGTTCAAACTGCCCGAGACCGTCCAGGCGTCCCCGTCCGGCGCCGCGGCGGGCGGGGATGCGGAACGCATCGAAAAAGTGAGCCTATTCAGCGGCCGGTTTTGGCGGAGGCTTTCGGAAGAGGGAAACGCGGTTCTGTCCCTGCTTTTACTGAGCATCTTTCTTTTGGCGCTGGGGCAGTCAAGCCTCTACAGCGGGTTTCCTCTTTTTTGCAAGACCCGGCTCCTTCTCTCGGCCGAAAAAGTCGGGATGCAATTTGTCTACATGGGTCTTTTGACCGCGCTTGTCCAGGGCGGCCTGATCCGGATTCTCGTAAAAAAATACAGCGAGGAGCGCCTTTTTTTGGTCGGCAGTATTTTGATGGTTTTGGGCCTCGGGCTCATCCCGTTCGCGCCCTCCGAAAAAATATTGACGCTGTATCTGTCGGTGATGGCGATCGGCGTCAGCCTCAACGGCCCGACGCTGACGAGTCTCATTTCCAAAAAAGCCGATCCCCTAAAAGTCGGCGCGATGATGGGAAGCTCCCAGGGACTGGCGGCGCTGGGGCGCGTGATCGGGCCGGCCTGGGGAGGATTTCTGTATGGCATTTCATTCAAATTGCCATTCATCCTGACCGCCGCGGTCGTTTCCACAAGCATTCTCATCGGGATCCGCCTGCAAGATGGGTAGCGGCCGAAAACTTTTTTTTGGACTTTTTATTTTCCCGCTTCTCATCGCCGTCGGGATGGCGGTGCTTTTGTGCTCGGTGGTTTTATTGACCAACGAGGCCCAGACCCCGGAGTCGCTCATCGGCGCCGTGAAAAGCGGCTCTCCCGGCAAGCGCTGGCAAAAGGCCTACGAACTTTCGAATGAATTAAACCGCAAGGGCGTCCATTTTCAAAAAGAGCGGGTCCTGGGCGAGATCATTTACATTTTGAAAGACCCCGTTCGCTACGACGAGAAGACGCGCGGCTACATGGCGGTGGCGCTGGCTCACTTTAAGGATCCCGAGGCCGTGGAGGCGCTGAAAATTTCCCTGAAAGACCCGAGCGACGACCTCAAACTCTACGCGCTTTGGTCGCTGGGCATGATTCAGGCCAAAGAGGCCCTGCCGGACATTCTTCCTTTTCTGAAGGCCGGTCGCGAAGACCTGCGCGAGATGGCCGTTTACGTCCTGGGGGCTATCGGGGACAAAAGCGCCGCGCCCGAGATGCGAAAATTGTTGAATGATCCTTCGGTGGGCGTGCGCTGGAACGCGGCGCTCGCCTTGGCGCGTTTGGGAGACGCGGGCGGACTTGACATTCTCCTCAAAATGCTCGAGCGGGGAAGCCTCGAATCCGATTACCGGATGCCGGGCGAGCAAATCGAGAAAGTGATGACCAACGCGATCAGAGGATTAGCCTTGATTCAGAGGCCGGAGTCGATTAAAATTCTAGAATCTGTTTCGCGAAAGGATAAAAGTTTAAAAGTCAGGCAGGCGGCGTTTGAGGCGCTGGAGATTGTCAGAAAAAGTGACGGGATCGCTCGATGAATGACACGGAGAAAATTGACCGCCGGACGTTTTTATCCTGGTTTGGCCTGGCGTGGGTGAGTTTCGCGGCGGCCACGACGGGCGCCTTATCGATTATCCTGCGCTTCCTTTTTCCGAACGTCGTATTTGAGCCGCCCACTTCTTTTAAGGCGGGATTTCCGAACGAGTACGAGACCGGCGTCGTGGACGAGCGCTGGAAGGCCAAGTACGGCGTGTGGATCATCCGCGTGGCGGAGGGGATCTACGCCCTGTCCACGATCTGCACGCACCTGGGGTGCACGCCCAATTGGCTGGGCGGCGAAAATAAATTCAAATGCCCCTGCCACGGCCGTGGGTTTTATAAAACAGGCATCAATTTCGAAGGCCCGGCGCCGCGGCCGCTTGAGCGCTACCGCATTTCGCTCGCCGAAGACGGGCAAATTTTAGTCGACAAGAGCAAAAAGTTTCAGCAGGAAAAAGGCGAGTGGAATAATCCGGAGTCATTTTTGACCTTATGAAAATGAATATAGGAAAATTTATCACCGAGTCCCAGCTGTACAAGTCGATGTTCCGGCACGGGTATTCGACCTCGGAGCGCGACCGCGCGCTTTCGGTGATGACGAACGTCTTTTTTCACCTGCACCCCGTGAAGGTCCGCAAATCCGGCGCGCGGTTCGGGTTCACCTGGTGCGCGGGGGGACTCTCATTTTTCGTGTTTCTGACGCTCGTCGTGAGCGGCATCCTCCTCATGTTCTACTACCGACCGACGGTCGAATACGCCTACAACGACATCATGGCGCTCCGCGAACACGTGCCGTTCGGCATCATGCGCGAACTGCACCGCTGGGGCGCGCACGCGATGATCATCACGGTCTGGCTGCACATGTTCCGCGTGTTCATGACCGGTTCCTACAAGCCCCCGCGCGAGTTTAACTGGGTGATCGGCGTGATCCTCCTGGTTCTCACGATGCTTCTGAGTTTCACGGGATACCTTTTGCCATGGGATCAATTGGCGATGTGGGCCATCACCGTGGGCAGTAACATGGCGCGCGCGACGCCTTTCCTCGGGCACGAAGGCCCGGGCGCGGCCCTTTTGTCGCTGGGCGGCATTCAGCTGGTCCATGCCGGCAGTGACGTGCGTTTCGCGCTCCTGGGCGGGCGATTTGTGGGAGCGGCGGCCCTTTTACGCTTTTACATTCTTCACTGCGTCGCGATCCCCACTGCCGTCGTCGTTTTGATGTCCGTGCATTTCTGGCGCATCCGGAAAGACGGGGGAATCAGCGGCCCGCTATAAAAAATGCTCGAATCCTTTAAAAATTTCCTAAACAGCGTTTCATCGCCGGTGACGATCTTCACGTCGGCGGTTTTGGTTTTCGCCTTATTCGTCACATTCCCGCGTCAGGCGACCTCAAAACCCGCGGGCCTGGCCGTTCTGCTTCTCGTCCTGGTTTTTTTTGGGATCGGCCTCACGGACGAACATTTCCGGACCATCGTGTCCACGCCGGACAACGTGCCCATCGTCGGCCTCATTTTCTTGTTTGGCTACTTCACCTGGTACGCGATGCGAAAGGCCGTCATCAACGACCGGCGCATCGAAAAAGGGGAGCCGACCGTCGAGCAGGCCGAGACCAACGAAAAGGTCCTGGTTTTTCCCTATCTTATTTTCATCGAGTTCGTGGTGGCGCTGGCCTACGCGGTCATGCTCGTCCTGTGGTCCATTTTCCTGAAAGCCCCTCTTGAAGAGCCGGCCAATCCGACGGTTTCCCCGAATCCCAGCAAAGCGCCGTGGTATTTTTTGGGCCTTCAGGAGATGCTCGTTTATTTTGATCCATGGATCGCGGGTGTCCTTTTGCCGACCTTTATCATTCTGGGCCTGTGCGCGATCCCGTATCTCGACCGTGACCCGGCGGGGTCCGGTTATTATTCCTTTAAAGGAAGAAAGCCCGTCATCATCGTTTACCTCTTTGGTTTTTGGATCCTGTGGATTTTACTCATCCTCACGGGCACTTTCCTGAGGGGACCCAACTGGAATTTCTTCGGGCCCTTCGAAGTCTGGGATGTTCACAAGGTGGTGCCGCTGGTGAATGTGAATCTTTCGGAACTCATTTTCATCAAGTGGCTCGGGGTGGGGCTTCCGAAGCTCTGGTTCCTGCGCGAGGCCCCGGGAATTTTAACGGTGCTGGCGTACCTGGTGATCCCACCGGCGATTTTGGCAAAAACGGTTTTTAAGAACGTGTTCAAAAAACTGGGCGCGGTCCGCTACAGCATCCTCGTAATGCTCCTTCTCGTGATGGTGGCGCTGCCGATCAAGATGTACCTGCGCTGGGCTTTTAATCTGAAATACCTCGTCGCGATCCCCGAATTTTTCTTCAACATTTAGCCATGGCCAAACCCTCCCCGAGCCTTTACAGCATCTCGAAGACCTTTGTGTGGTTTGCCCTGGTGAGTCTCCTGCTTTTGGGCTCGCTCATCGCGATCGTGCTTCTCGACCACCACCGCGACTGGAAAAATTGGCAGAAGAAATTCATTGCGCTAAAACTGGAGAAGACGGAAAAAGAATTGAAGGCGGCCGATGAAAAACTCGATAAAAAAAAGATCCAGGACCTGCGGCTGGAGATAGCCAGGACCGAATCCGACTTGAAGGCGCATCAGTCGGAGAGGGCCGCGCGCCGGAAGGCGGCCGCGGCTCTCGAGCCGCGGCTCGCCCGGGCCAAGGCCCGCGCCCAGGACCTGAAGCAGTTCCAGGACTCCTACAAATACTTTTTTGAGGAATACCGGGTCCTGGGCGACCGGCGCGCGGCCGATTTTGAAAAAAAATTGGCGGAGATCGCCCCGCGGTTGACCGAGGCCAAGGCCGATCTCGAGGATTTGGAAAAAGAAAGCGAGGCAAAAAAGGCCGCGCTCGAGGCCTTCGCGCAAAAAGAAAAGGATTTGCAGAAAGCGCTCGACCAGATTTTGCAGGAAAAGACCCGCGTCGAGAAAAAAATCGCAAACGTGAAACCGTCGCTCGCGAAAGACATTTTGAACGCGCCGATGCTCGACTTCCTGCACCCCTCGCTCCAGATCCAGCAGATCGCGCTGGATGGTCTCGAGGACGATTACCATTTCGCTAAAACCCAAAAAGTGGACCGCTGCACGACCTGTCACCTGGCGATCGATCAAAAAGGATTTGAGGACGCGCCACAGCCCTTTCGCACGCACCCGAAAATGGACCTCTATCTGGGGGCGGCCTCGCCGCATCCGGTCGAGAAATTCGGCTGTACGGTCTGCCACAGCGGCAACGGCCATTCGGTCAGCTTCATCACCGCTTCCCACACGCCCCACGACGAGGCCCAGGCGAAAGAGTGGGTGAAGAAATACCATTGGCGGGAGATTGAAAAATGGGACGCCAAGATGCTGCCCATTCAGCACGTGCAGGCGGCTTGCGCCAAATGCCATCGAAGTGTCGTCGAGGTGCCTCAGGCTGATAAGTTGAACCGCGGACGGCGCCTGGCCGCCCGCTACGGTTGTTTCAATTGCCATAAAATCAGCGGTTTTGAAGACCGCTGGAAGGCCGGTCCCGACCTCCGGCGCGTTGGCAGTAAAGTCGACCGGGAATGGGTGATCCGCTGGCTTCAAAATCCCCGCGATTTTCGCTCCTCGACCCGGATGCCGCAGATTTTTCATTTGTCAAACACGCAGTCGCCCGATGAAAAAAACCGTGACGACGCCGCCATTGAGGCCATCGCGGTTTATCTCATGAAAAATTCGGAAACGGTCGAGCTTTCCGTCCCTCCCGCCATTGGCAACGCCGAGAAAGGGGAGACGTTCGTGAAACAATTGGGGTGCCTGGGCTGTCACAGCCTGCCGGGCATCAAAGGCGGCGACGCCGCGGCCGAGCTTTCGGGCCTCGGGAGCAAGGTGAAGCCCGAATGGCTTTACGCGTGGCTCAAAAATCCCAGGCATTATTCGCCGAACACGCGCATGCCGAACCTCCGCCTGAGCGATGAGGAAGCCGCCGACATCACGGCCTATCTTTTGTCCAACTGCAATGACCCGTTTGAAAAATCAGCGGCTCCGAAGGCCAGGCCCGAGGCAGTGGACCAGATGCTTTTGGATTCAATGCAGGGCACGATGCGACACGCGGATGCCCAGAAAATGCTCGCGGGGATGACGGATGAGGAGAAACTCGAGGCCCTGGGCAAAAAATCGATCGCGCATCAGGGTTGTTTCGCCTGCCATGCGATCAAAGGATTCGAAGATCAAAAACCCATCGGCGCCGAACTTTCGAACGAAAGCCGCAAGGACATTCACCAATTTGATTTCGGATTCGTCGACATCGAGCATTCGCGGCGGGCGTTCATCGCGCAGAAGCTGAGAGATCCTCGCGGCTACGACAAGGGCAAGGTGAAGGCCTATTACGAAAAACTGCGCATGCCTCAATTTCATTTGAGCGACGAAGAGATCGAGTCCCTCACCACCTTTGTTTTGAGTTTAACGGACGAATCGATGCCGCTTGAGATGCAAAAGCGGCCGGATCTGAGAGAAGCGGGCGTCGAAAAAGGCCGTCTTTTGGTTTCGAAATTAAATTGCAACGCCTGCCACGCGCTCGACGGCAAGACCGGGGCCTTGCGCGCGCTCACCGAGGATCCGGGAGCCGCGCCGCCGATCCTGGACGGGGAAGGGGCGAAGGTCCGGGAGAAATGGCTGCATGAATTTCTTAAAAACCCGACTCCGATTCGGCCCTGGCTCACCTACCGGATGCCCACTTTCGGACTGAGCGACGAAGAAACCAAAACGCTCGTGGAATATTTCGCTTATTTGGCTCACGAGAATATTTCTTATAAAGGCGCCGAGGTTCCCGAGACCTCGCCCGAAAAAATCGAGGCGGGCAAAAAACTTTTCGGACAGCTCCAGTGCGCCAAATGCCACGAGGTGAACGCCGATTCCGCCGCGATGGGCGCTTCCTTTCTGGCGCCCGATCTGACGCTGGCCAAGAAAAGGCTGAAGCCCGAATGGGTGAAAAAATGGATCGAGGACCCTCAAACCCTGCAGGAAGGCACCATGATGCCCACGTTCTTCGCCGACGGACAAACGCCGATCACGGACGTTTTGGGCGGGGACGCCAAAGAGCAGATCGAGGCGATCCGGGATTACCTGTACCGTTACGAGGCCCCTGACAAGACAAAAGGGGAGACCCGCGAGGCCAAGATTCCTATTGCCAATCAGGCCGCTTGATTGTAAGATAATTTCTGCCCCCCGTTTTTACTGATCATCAAAACTGATAGTATTTAGGAGAAGACAAATGAAGAAAAAAGTTTATTTTTCAGCGGCTTTCCTCACACTTTTAATAGCGGCCGTTCCGGCGTCCGCGGCGACGTTAGGCGGAAAGATCGCCTTTGAAGGCCGGCCGCCGGCCATTGAAAAAGTCAAAACGGACGCCGATCCCAAATGCAAAATGGCCCACCCCGACGGCCTGGCCTCGGATCAGGTGATTGTGAACCCCAACGGGACTCTGAAAAACGTTTTTGTGTACGTCAAATCCGGCCTCGAGGGCAAGGCCTTCGAAGCGCCGAAAGAGCCGGTCGTGTTCGATCAAAAGGGCTGTCAATATTCGCCGAAGGTTTTCGGCATTCAGGTGAATCAGCCGCTTGAGATCGTGAATAGCGACGATACCCTTCACAACGTCCACTCCCTCCCGACGCAGAGCCAGGCTTTCAATCTGGGCATGCCGATCAAGGGAATGAAGCTCAAAAAAACGTTCACGAAGCCGGAGGTCATGGTCAAGATCAAATGCGAAGTTCATCCCTGGATGAGCGCCTGGGCCGGCGTCCTGGATCATCCTTTTTTTGGCGTGTCGAATGAGGAGGGTCAATTTGAGATCAAAAATCTCCCTCCGGGACAGTACGTGATCGAGGCCTGGCATGAAAAATACGGCTCGCAGACCCAAAGCGTGACCGTCACGGACAAAGACGCGGAGACGGCTTTCACGTTCAAGGCGGCTTGAATAATTCAAGGCTCCACCTCTATTCCAAATTTCTGACGGCCGCGACACTCGTTCTCATCGCCGCGGGCGGGCTCGTGACCAGCACCCGGTCCGGCCTGTCGGTGCCGGACTGGCCGCTTTCTTATGGAAAGCTTTTTCCGCCCATGATCGGCGGGATCCGCTTCGAGCACACCCATCGCGTGATCGCGGGACTCGTGGGCGTTTTGACTCTCGTTTTAATGATTGCCCTTCTCAAAACAGAAAAGAGGCCCTGGCTAAAAGGCCTTGGCGTGGCCGCCTTTGGCGCGGTGATCGCTCAGGCCGTTTTGGGCGGACTCACCGTCAAGTATCTTTTGCCTGCGCCCATTTCGGTTTTGCACGCCTGTTTGGCCCAAAGTTTCTTCGCATTGATGGCGTCAGTCGCGCTTTTCACCTCTCGGGAGTGGCTGGGAGAAAAGCCGATTCTCTCGGAAAACGCCGCGTCCCTGCGCCGGTTGGTTTTGGCGACGAGTGGCTTTGTTTTTCTCCAACTTTTTTTGGGGGCCGTCGCGCGTCACTCGGCGAACCGCGCGTCCGTCGGCATTCACATCGCGGTGGCCTTTTTGATTGTCCTTCACGCGCTGCTCACTTATTTGAAAATATCGCGGGAGAAAACGATTTTGGGAAGGCTCGACCGCCACGCCGCGCTTTTTGGACTCCTGGCTTTGATCCAAATCTTTTTGGGATTTGGCTCGTTTGTTTTCACGCGCATGCTGGAAAAAACGGAGGCCCCGCGCCTGGGCGCGGTTTTATTCACCACCGCGCATCAGACGCTCGGCGCCCTGATTCTGGGCCTGGTCGTTTTGTTGACAATCAGGATTTTCAGGCTTTATCAAAAACCCTTATGATTTTCTCTTATTTTGAGCTGACAAAAAGCCGCTTGATGCTGATGGTGCTCGCCACGGCGTTTTTGGGTTTTTGGATGAGTTCGGGACAGGATCACAACCTCCTTCAATTTTTGAAAATGATTTTCGGGACCTTTCTTGTGGGGGGAGGGGCCAATGCCCTCAACCAATTTTTTGAAAGGGAAACCGACGCGCGCATGAAGCGCACCCGGAACCGGCCGATCCCCAGCGGTCGTTTGACGGCCCAATCGGCGCTCCTATTCGGCGGTTCGCTCACGATAGGAGGGACCGCATTCCTCTGGACCGGCGTGAACGCCCTGACGGGAATGATCGGGGCGTTGGCCGCGTTCAGCTATATTTTTGTTTACACGCCTCTCAAGCGAAAAACCACCCTCAACACTTTTGTCGGGGCCCTGCCGGGGGCCCTGCCCGTCGTGATGGGCTGGACGGCGGCCGGCGGAAAACCGGATCCCCAATCGCTCGCCCTTTTTTGGATCCTCTATTTTTGGCAATTGCCTCATTTTTTCGCGATCGCGCGAATCTACCGCGAGGACTACCGGCAGAGTGGCCTGCGCATGATGGCGATCGGGGAAGACGACGCAAAGAAAGCCGCCTGGCAGATCGTGCTTTTTTCCGCGCTACTCGTGCCGGTCACGATCACGCCGGCGCGGATAGGCATGACGGGCGTGATGTATCTGGCGACCGCGCTGGCCGCCGGCGCGGCCTTTTTAACCTTCGCGCTTTACATGGCCGTGACAAAATTGAGCGCGCCCAAAAAATTCATCCCGGCGTCGATTTTGTATCTGACGCTTCTCATCGCGTTCATGATCGCGGACAAACAATGAAAACGCAGGTCCGGAAAATTTTTCAGATCATTCTTGTCTCAAACCTGGCCGCGCTTTTGGTCATCGGTCTCTTTCTCTGGAAAGAAGGCTCTTTTCCGCTCGTGGGATTTCCTCAAAAACCGACATTGCCTTATCTGGGGATTATTCAGAATTTTGAACTGGTCGAAAAAAACGGCCAGCCCTTCACATTGGATAATCTGATGAAAAGGCCGTGGGTCGCCAGTTTCATGTTTACGACCTGCGCCGGCCAGTGTCCGGCCATGAACGCCAAGCTGGAAAAGCTTCAGCGGCTTCTGCCGGAAGGTCTCTCCATCGTCTCTTTCAGCGTCGACCCCTTGACAGACACACCGGCGGTTCTGCGGAGTTACGCCAAAAATTATAATGCGGACGAGGGCAAATGGTTCTTTTTGACAGGCGACAAGCGCGTGATTGACAAGGTGCTGAACAATTTCTACATGAACACCAGCGACAACCCGGCGCTTCACAGCCTGCGTTTTGTCCTCGTGGATTCCGCCGCCAATATCCGCGGCTTCTACGATTCCATGGACGAAGACGCGCTGAGACAGCTCGTGAAAGACTCAAAGAGACTGATGAGGGAGCCCTATGGCCGATAAAAGCGGCGCATCGACGGTGTGGTGGTGGGTGGGCTGGATTCTTTTGACGATCGTTTCCTTTTTTATTTCCTGCGCCTTTTGGACCCCCTTCATCGCCGGACACTTTGGTTCGATGGATAAAAGCGGCGCGTCCGTTCTCTGGGTCGCGGCCGTTTTTGGGAGCTGGATGGTGCTCCTGGTGCCTCTCATCGTGGTCATGTACCACAAGGTGGACAAGGCCTATGAGGACGCGCGCATCGCCAGAGAAAAAGCAGCGGTGGAAAAAGGAAAAACCGAAACCCGGGTTCAAAGCGTTCTCATTGACCCTGTCGACCGGCTCCTCGACAAAAAACTTGTTGATAAACTGAGGTGCGTTCCCGAGTCGATCAAAAAAGGCCATCTGGTCACGGCCACTTTACGCGACGGCAGAAAAATCGATCACGTTTTTGTGAAGGATAAAAAGGAAGTTCTCGGCGTGTACGGAATGAGCCGGATCGATTTTAAGATCGGGGACATCATTGACCTGGAACCGGCGGATCTGGACCGCCTGCCCGCTTTTAAAGCGGAGGAATGGCTGCGCCTCGACGGAGTGTGTTAGAATAAACTCATGGGCGAAGAATCCGCGAAAAAAGCGAAAGCGATAGCCCAGGCCCGCTTACAAAAGCCGCCGCGCAAGAAAATGCCGCCCAAATTGGCGGTCATCGACCAAAATGGCTGCACGGGCTGTGAGGCCTGCATTATTTTTTGTCCCGTGGACTGCATCGAGATCGTTCCCGGCGCCGAGCACACCCAACTCCAGCAAGTGGTGGAGGTCGATTTAGCGCGGTGCATCGGGTGCGCGCTTTGCGCCAAAAACTGCCCCTGGGACACGATAGAAATGCTGCCTTACGAAGAGGGTTTGAAGCGGGCGCCCGAAGTCACTTTAAAAAGCGTCTGCGTGACTCTATAAAATCCGCCACCGACCGCTCGGGATGTGTCCCGCTGAGCGCATTGATTTCCGGAATGCCGGCGGGGCTCGTGACGTTCACCTCGGTCAGATAATTCCCGATCACGTCTATTCCCACCAGATACAGACCGCCCGCCGATAACTTTTCGCGCATCGCGTTGATGAGTCCGTGATCCCGCTTGGAGAGCCGCGAGGCGTGCATGGAGGCCCCGACGCTCAAATTGGCGCGGAAATCATGAGCCGGCGGTTTCCGGATAAAAGCCCCCAAGGCCTCGCCGTTCAAAATTAAAATTCGCTTGTCTCCGTGCCGGTCGGCGGAAACAAACCGCTGGAGCATCACTTTCCGGCGCCCGGAATCCGTGATCGTCTCAAAAAGGGAGGGGAAATTGCGGTCGGAGAATGAGGAGGAAAAAATGCCTCTTCCGCCTTTCTGGTCGAGGGGTTTGACGACCACGCGGGATTTGAGGTTTTTCATGAAGGCCCTCGCCGCGTCCGGGTGTTCGGTCACAAGCGTCTCCGGAATAAATTTGGGGAACTCCAAAATAAATAATTTTTCGTTCGCGGCGATGATGCCGTTCGGATCGTTCAAAATAAACACGCTCTCCCGCACAAGCGCCAAAAGCTGGAGCGCATGGAGATAACGCTCGTCGAAAGGAGGCTCTTTCCGGATGACGATGGCGTCCAGATCCAAAAGAGAGACCGGCTCGGGGTTTCGCGGTTTTGAGGGGAGATACCCTTTTTTGGGGTCCAGTTTCATCGGCGTCAAATGGGCGAAGGGGGCATTCGGCGCCCAAAAAAGGCCCTTGTCCTCAAAAGCAAACACCGTGTGACCTCTTTTTTGAAGCTCAAACATCATCCAAAAAGAGGTCTCTTCATTGACTTTTAGACGCTCGGTGGGATAGAGTAAAAACGCGATTTTCAAAGCACGCACCTCCCCAAAGAAAGAGATTATAGCATGGATTTTGACCGGTCGAGGTTGAAACAATACTTCCTGGAGGGATCCAAGAAAAAATCGGACCTGAAGATAGGCGTGGAATGGGAAAAAATAGGCGTCTACAAAGACACCGGCCGCGCAATTTCCTATTCCGGGGAGAGGGGAGTGGAGGCCATTTTCCGTTCGCTGATCCGGAGATTCGGGTGGGAGCCCATTTGCGCCGGGCCCCACATCATCGCCCTCAAAAAACCGGCCGGTTCCATCACGCTCGAACCCGGCGGACAAATTGAGCTCTCCGGCACGCCCGCCCGGACGCTCGACAAAAACGCGGCGGAACTCTGCGCTCACCTTGAGGAAATCAAAAAAGTTTCGGAGCCTTTGGGTATTGCGTGGCTCGGGATCGGAGCCCAGCCCGTCAGCGTCGCCGGAGAGATTGAATGGGTCCCCAAAGAACGCTACGCCATCATGCGAAAAATTTTGAAAAATAAGGGATCGCTCACACACGCCATGATGAAAGAGACCGCCTCGGTCCAGATTTCAATCGATTTCACGAGCGAGGAGGACGCGATAGAGAAACTGCGCCTGGCGCTGGGCCTGGCGCCGATTCTGTCCGGGATGTTCGCCAATTCCCCTTTGCGCGGAGGCCGGCCCGGTCCCTATCTTTCGCGCCGGGCCCACATCTGGCGGCACACCGCGCCCGAGCGCACCGGCATCCTCCCGGATGTTTTCCGTCCCGATTACACGCTCGAGGACTACATCGATTTTGCACTCCAGGTGCCGCTTCTTTTCATCGTCCGTCAGGGGCGCTGGATCGCCGTTCGGAATCAAACCTTCGGGAAATTTTTACGGAAGGGCTTTGAAAATCATCGCGCCGCGCCGCGCGACTGGGAACTGCACCTGACCACGATCTTCACGGAGGCGCGCCTTAAAAAAGTGGTCGAGATCCGCGGTATCGACTGCCAGAAAACCGGGATCGCCCTATCCGCGCCCGCTCTGTTAAAAGGTCTTTTCTACGACGAGGCCGCCCGGAAAGAGGCGTGGGGATTGGTCTCGGATTGGACGGTGGAAGAAAGGTTAAAACTGGCCCGCGCCGCCGCGCGAGACGGCGTTCGAACGAAAATAAACGGCGAAAAAAGATTGGGGGATCTGGCAAAGAAACTGGTGGGGCTTGCCGAAAAAGGATTAAAACGCGAGGAGGCGCGCTACCTCGATCCGTTAAAAGAAATTTTAAGAAAAGACAAATGCCCGGCGGACATTCTTCTCGATGAACTTAAAAACGCCTGGGGCAAACCGGACCTCGTGAAAAAAATCCTCGCCTCCGGCGCCATTTAGTTTCTTAACTTATAGCCCTTTCTGAAGAGCCTCTCGACGATTAAAAATAATCCCACGGCCATGAGCGCGGCGAGGATCATGCTGAAGGCCACGTTCACGTCCGAGACTCCCAGCATCCCGTAGCGCAGGCCGTTCACGAGATAAAAAATGGGGTTTAATTTTGTGACGATCCGGAGCGGCGCGGGCACCATTTCCAGACTGTGGAACACGCCGCCGAAGTAAATGAGCGGCGTGAGCACAAACGTGCCCCAAACCGACAGTTTCTCAAATCCCTCGGCCCACAGCCCCACCAAAAGCCCCAGGCACGAAAAGATCACCGTCACAACCACAAAATAATAAAGGACGATGAGAGGGTTAAAAAAAATAAACCGCGTGAAAAAAAGCGACACGCCGTAAACGCCGCCGGCCACAAGCAGTCCCCGCGCGACCCCGCCGATGAGAAGTCCCAGCACCATCTCAAAATAGGAAAGGGGGGACAGGAGCAGTTCCTGAATGATGTTGTGCCAGCGCAACATGAAAAGAGAGGAGGAGGTGTTGGTGTAGGAGCCCTCGATGAGGTGCATCATGACCAGGCCCGGGATGAGGAATTGAAGGTAGGTGACGCCTTCGACCCTCAGGTTTAAATTCCGGCCGATCGAAAACCCGAACACAAAGATGAAAAGCGCCGAGGAGATCAGCGGCGGAACGATCGTCTGCGTGAACACCACAAAAAACCTCAAGACCTCGCGCTTGACCAGCGTTTTGAAGCCAATCCAATTTTTAATCATCCGCTTTTTCCCGTGTCAATTCCAAATATTTCTTTTCCAGGCTTTGGTCGCGCACGAGCGCCTCCTTGTCCCCGTGGTGAAGGATGCGGCCCTTGTGGATGATCACGATTTTTCTGGAGAGCCGCTCGGCCTCCTCCATGTAATGGGTCGTGAGAAAAATCGTTTTGCCTTTTTTGTTGAGGTCCTCCAGAAAATTCCAGATCTGGTACTTCAGCTCCACGTCCGCGCCGGCCGTCGGCTCATCGAGAATCAAAATTTTGGGGTCATGCACCAGCGCGCGGCAGAGCAGAAGCCGTTTTTTCATGCCTCCGGATAATTTCCGGAAATCGACGTTTCGTTTTTCTGAGAGCCGGAAATAACCGAGCAGTTCATCCGCTTTTTTGGCGGCGACGGATTTGGGAATTCCGAAATAACCGGCCTGATAAACCAGAAGCCCGTGAATGGATAAAAAAGGGTCAAAATTGAACTCTTGCGGGCAGAGGCCGATGAGCGGACGCGTTTTTCGGTAGTCGCTCACGACGTCGAGGCCAAAAACCCTCATCGACCCGCCTTGAAAATTGCACAAACCGGTGATCGAATGGATCGTCGTGGTCTTGCCGGCCCCGTTGGGGCCGAGAAAGCCGACAAAATCCCCCTCGGCAACCTCGAGATCGATCCCGTCGACCGCTCTGAGCGCGCCGTAAACTTTCACGAGTTTTCGGATCGAGATGGCGGACATACGCCTATCTTAACAGATATGTTATAATTTCCAAATGGTCAAAGCCGTTTTGTTCGATTTGGGCAAGGTGCTCTTTCATTTTAATTTCAAGCCCGCGTTCCGGCGTCTGGCGCGCGTGGCGGCGCTCACACCCGAGGACATCGGGGATTATTTTGTCGATTCCGGTCTTGAAGTCCTCTACGACAGCGGCCGGATCGGCTCTTTGGATTTTTACCGGCGCGTGAAAAAGACATTGGGGCTTTCTTTGAATTATCCCCAGTTTAAAAAAATCTGGAATGAAATTTTTACGCCTAACCTCACGGTGATCCGGCTCGTCCGGCGCTTAAAAAAGAAGAGCCGTCTCGTCTTGATTTCGAATACCAACGCGATGCATTTCGAATACCTGCGCTCCCGTTACGCCGTCCTCGGCGATTTTGACAAATGCATCCTGTCGTACAAGGAAAAGGTCCGGAAGCCGGATGAGCGCATTTACCGGTCGGCGATCCGCGCCTGCAAAGCCAGGCCCCACGAAATTTTTTATATCGACGACCGGAGCGACCTGACGAAAGCCGCCGGCGCCATGGGGTTTCAAACATTCACGTACCGGAACCATCCGCGGGGGCTTGTTCAAAAAATGAAAAAACTCGGACTTTTATGAAACCCCTCGACGTCGCGGTCAAGGCCGCCTTGTCCGCCGGGGAACTCATTTTATCCTCCTACGGAAAATTAAAAAATTCCGAGATCCGTGTCAAATCGAAAAATGATTTTGTTACGGAAGTGGACAAAAAATCGGAGGCCCTCATCCTTTCCGAGATCAAGCAATATTTTCCTCGCGCGGGCATCCAGGCCGAGGAAAGCGGCCTCGCGCGCGGCGACGGCATGCTCTGGATCATCGACCCGCTGGACGGCACGGCGAACTACATCCATCAATTTCCGCTATTTTCCATCTCGATCGGAATGATGGAGGACGGTGTTTTAAAAACCGGCGTCGTCTACGACCCGCTCCATCGGGAAATGTTCACGGCCGAGAAAGGCCGCGGCGCCTTTCTCAACAAAAAACCGGCGCGCGTTTCCAAAACGGCCTTGCTCGCCGATGCCCTCATGACGACGGGTATTCCTTTCCGCGCGCGGGAGCGTTTTGACGGATACATGGCCTCCTTCAAGACCATTTCCCTGGCCAGCGCCGGCATGCGACGCGGGGGTTCTGCCGCGCTGGATTTGGCCTATGTCGCCTGCGGCCGTTTTGACGGTTTTTGGGAGATCAATTTATCCCCCTGGGACATCGCGGCCGGAGCCCTTTTGATCGAAGAGGCGGGAGGACGCATCAGCGACTTGTGGGGGCACCCGGATTATTTGAAAAACGGAGACGTCCTGGCCTCGAACGGTCTCATTCACGCCGAACTTGGCCAAATCACCCGCGCGCTTGAAGAAAAGCGTAGGGAAGAGTAAACTAGCTTTTTCAAAGAGGGGAGGGGAAAAGATGCCTTACGTCAGCCTGAGGGTCGCCGGGAAACTTACCCGTGAGCAAAAATCGGCCATTGCCAAAGAGTTTGCGTCCACCCTCGAAAAAATAGCCGGGAAGCCCAAGGATTCCACGTACCTGGTTTTTGACGAAGTGGAACGGGAAAACTGGGCCCACGGCGAAAAACTTCTGGGTTAATTGACCCTTCAATCCCGATGCCAATAGAAAAACAACTCTCCGTTTTCATGGAAAACAAGCCGGGGCATCTCTCCCGGATCTGCAATGCCCTCGCCGAGGCCCAGATCAATATCTACGCCATGTCCGTGCACGACACCGTCGACCACGCGATCGTTCGCCTCATCGTCGATTTTCCGAATAAGGCCCTCGTGATCCTGGAGGAAGAAGGCGTCTACACGATCACGCAGGACGTCGTTGTCCTTGAGATCGACAACAAGCCCGGCATCATTTCGACGGTCGCCAAAAAATTATTCCGCGCCGACATTAACATCGAATACGCCTACTGCACCGCCACCAAAAATCAGGAGTTTGGGTGCCTGGTGATCAAAACCCAAGACGCCGAACAGACGCTTGAAATCCTCGAAGAATCTTAAAAACGTCTTTTTTCTTTTTTTATTCTTCATTTCATCCAGCCGGATCCCGAGCGCCGGCGCCGATAACGCCCGCCAGGAAGCCGTGGTCCGCGAGGTGACGGCAGGCGATCAGGTTCGTCTGGCCGGCGGGAAAACGCTTCGCTACGCGGGCGTTCAGGCCCCGCCGCTTCAGAGTCTTCTGCCGCTCATCCGCGAATACGGCAACAACGCCTTGATTTTTAATCAAAATCTTGTCTCGGGAAAGAAAATTTTTATCGAATGGGACTCGCAAATCCGCGACAGCCAGAACAATTTTGTCGGTTACGTTTTTCTGGAGGACGGAACCTTTGTGAACGAGGCGCTCCTAAAGACCGGTCATGCCAAACGGTACATTGTGCCGCCCAACACGCACTACGCCGAGCGTTTCCGGCTGGTTGAACTCGACGCCAGACGCCACAAACGCGGCCTCTGGAAAGAGGAGCCCGAAAATCCCTACCTGAAAGAGGAATTCATCGGTGAAAAAAGCACGAAAGTTTTCTATTTTCCGACCTCCCCCGAGCTTGACGGCATCCCGGAGGCGAATCTCGTGAAATTTCGTTCGCGCGTGGACGCCACGGCGGCCGGTTACACGCCTTGCGCCACCTGCCGGGGGCCTCAGGAGACGGATGAATATTGACAAAGAAATCGGGGTATGGCATCATGCTTCCATAAATGAAATAAAGGAGAAGGACAGCATGCCTAAAGGTATCGTCAAGTGGTTCAGCAATCAAAAAGGTTACGGCTTCATCACTCCCGATGGCGGCGGGAAAGATGTTTTTGTCCACCACAGCGCCATTCAGGGCGAAGGGTATAAAACTTTGGACGAGGGGCAAACCGTTGAATTTGAGGTCACCCAGGGGCCAAAAGGGGAGCAGGCCGCGAACGTTCACAAGGTTTAAAGCACGCTGACATCCCGTCCGCATCGATCGTGCGGGCGGGATTTTTAAGGAGATTCTTTTGATGCAGGCAAGCTCCGCTCAACGCCGTGAATTTTTCAGGCTTCACTTCAACGCCCCTTTGCAGTTTGCCGTTTCACGATCCCCCTCCTCAAAGGCCGTTTCCAAAAATATCAGTTCGTCCGGAATTTTGTTTCAAACCCAGACCGCGCCGCCCCAGCTTTCCAGCATTGTCTGGATGAACGTCGATATCCGGACGCTCAAAATCTGCCGCGAGATCGAACAGCGCGCCCTCATTTTCAATAACGGCCTTCTGGGCCGCGTGGTCCGTGTCGAAGAGGATCCCGACAAGGGCGCCTATGACGTGGGGGTGTGTTTCCTGACTCAGGACCAGAAAAACTCCCGCGAAATCCAGCAGATCCTCGCCGATCTTTCCAAAAAAACCGCTTAGAGCTACCTTCAGGGCCCCGAGCCCGCTTTTCGCTCTATACTACTTAACATAAGATACATTATAGGACATTAAGAGGCGCGAAGGGCCGGTTGAAAGTTTTAAGCGGCTCTCAAGTATTGTAACTGAGGATGGTCATATTGCTCGAAGCGCTGATGGTCATTCCCGGCGGGCTTTGGGCAACATAGGTCATGTTCATCGTCGTCTGTGACACAAAATCCATATCGATGGAGTCTCTCGCCAGAACGCTTCCGGTGACGGTCACTACGGATTGGTTTTGAGAAAAGGAAACATTGTTTCCGGAATAGATCAGTCCGGTTGCCACAAAAAGCCCGCCGCCCCCCGAACTGCCGTTGCTACTGAATGTGATATTCCCATTGATGGTCATCATCGCCGGATAGTTTCCGCTCTGGGTAATCGTGATGCGAGGCGGCGTGCTCCCGGTCTTGGCCATCGTGATATTGCCGGTGGCGACAAGGCAACCCGTAAAGGTTTGCGTGCCATAAATCGTGGCGTTTCCGTTCACGTAAACCACGCCCCCCGGAATCAGTCCTGAAAGGGCCCCGCTGTTAAAGGTGTGGCTTGAGCTGTAATATTGATTGTTGGCCACCGCGATATTTTGGTAAAAACTGGCGTCCACCGTCGGAAACGAGGCGACCGGCGGAGACTGCGCATCACTACCGACATGGTTTATGTTCCCTTCCATTTCAGCGCCGTTTGAAGAATAGGTGTTGCCGACTAAACTGGCGGAAGAACCTCCCCCTGTGATTTCCAGTTCGATTTCATTACCGGCCGCAAACAGATAATCCAGCGCGGAAACACCGGGGGCCTGAACCTCGGAGGTGGCATTCGCCGTGACCCCCTGAACCGTGCCCGTGGAGCTCAAAAGAGGGCGGTTGGCTACAGGAGTTGAAATAGTCGTGGAATAACTTCCGTAATTGACGAAGTTTCCCGACCAGCTGTAGTTGCTGGTAAAAGTGTTATACAAATAACCAAAAGCGGTGGATAGACCCAGGTCGGCCAGATACTTGGCCTGGGTCGTCCATTTGAGACGTTTCACCGTGTAAAATCCCTGATCCGACATCGTGTAGAGCGCATCTCCCGCCAAGATCATGAGAAGCATCGCGATCATCGTGGTCACGAAAACAGTGCCTTTGCGGTTCATGGCTCTCCCCTCACTTCCCCGTGTTCATCGCTTTCTGCTCGGCGTTTAAAGAAAAATTATACGTCTGCCCGCGGTATATCTCGGAGGCAGTCAGTTTGATTTCAAGGCCTTTTGTCAATTGGGCGCCGTCAACCAAGACTTTAAAAATTCCGTAGCTGGGTTTCTTGGTGTAGTAGCCGCTGAATTCCACAAGCGCCGTTTGCCCGGGCCAGGTGATTTTGACGTCATCCAATTCCGGAAAAGTCGCGTAGGGCGCGCCCGCTTGCAAGGTCGCCTGAAACTGCACGTAGCGCTGGTTGCCAATGCCGCCCAGCGCCATGGGCGATACGGCCGATCCGACAATGCTTCCCCATGCCGTCGCGCCAGACATGTCCGCGGCCGACGAAGAGCGCGCTTTCATCGTGATGAGAGATCCCGCCGGAAGTGTCGCGCTCCAAGAGGCCTGGGCATAAACCGGAGCGGTCATTTTGGTGTCATAAATTTGGGAAGTGGCCGTACCTGTATTTTGCCAGGTGGCGAGCTGGGCGGACGCGTAGACACTTTGGTTCGTGGCATAGCCCGGTAAAATCGACCAGCCGGCCAAAACAGCGGCGTTATCGCCGCTGACGCGATAAGACTGCGTGCCGCCGACCGGATTCGGCGTCCAGGCCGTCGCGTTGCCGGTCACGTACATGCTGACCAAATAATCCGCCGCCGAAGGTGAATTGATCGGATAAATAAACCAATTGCTCCAGGCGTGGTACCCCGCCGGGATCGTAACGCTTGTGGCCGAGCCGGGATTTGCCGTTGAGCCGACAGGGTCAGAGCTCGCTTCAACCACAGGCGCATTATCAAAATAAAGCGGCGCAAGCGACGCCGCATCTGCCGTTCCCGCCACACGCGGTCCAAAATAGGCGCTGTTAACCGTGACAGTAGCGTCGGATGCCGCCAAGAATTTAATACGCGCCATGACCCCGGATTTGGTGATGTATCCCGCGCTCACGATACTCCGCACGCTCATCGTGGAAGCCGTGGCGTCATTCGAAGTGCCTCCGCTCAGCGTTTGCGCATCCGCGGTCCATGAAGGCGAAAGGCTCTGCGTCTCGCGGCTCGAAAGCGTCACGTAGGGATTGGTCCCCGTCGTCAACGTGTTGGAAAAAGTCATGTTCGCAAAGTTGGATTCGAGCCACTGGTCGTAATACGTTTGAAAAGTCATGTAATGCCCGACCGCTGTTGAGGGAAAATTAACCTGATAATTTCCTCCCCAGAGCACACCGGTGTACGGCGTCATGTCCTCCGCCGCCGGAGCGGCGCCCAAACTCGCGTAAATTGGTAACAACGCCTCGGCCTCCTGCGGGCCGCCGCTCGGAGAAAGCGTCAGTGAATCGATGCCAATTCCATGACTGGATGAAGAGGCGTTTTTTCCGGTCACCTCAAAGCGGACCTGGTGATTTCCCGCCGTCAAGCGCACGCTCCCAAAACTCGTACTGCCACTACGGGTCACCGCAGGGTCGTACCCATCAAAGGTCGCCGCCTGGGGGACAATGTCGAGGGCCAAATTCCCCGCGGAAACCAAAACGGTGTCAGTCGTGCCAACTTCTTGAGGCAAGCCCAACGGTCCGTTCAGCGCCAGGGTATCCAGCTCAGTCTGCCGCGCGGACTGGTTTGAATTGAACGACGCGGTGACTCTGCGACGGAGCTCGTAACGGCCGTTATTGTTGTACACGTAATAAATGATGGTCTGGTTCCAGGAAATGAGATTATTTGAAAAGGTCAAATACCCGTTCGCGTCGGGTGTCGCGTGCGGCAGGCTGATCGCCGTGTAACTCGATGCGTTCTGAGGGTAATATAAAATCCCATTGGCGTCGGAAAGACGCACGTCGTTTTTGATCCGCTCCATCGCTTTTTCAATGTCCATCCGCAGATCGAAACGCGTGTTCTCGGCCCTCCACCGATCCGAGGCAAAGTACCACGTGCTCACCACCGAACTCAAAAAAACGGCCCCCACCCCGAGCGCGATGAACGCCTCGAGGAGCGAAAAACCTCTTTTATCCGCCATTGTAGAACAGGTAGCGGACCTGCATCGCCGTGGCACTTTGCACCCCCCTCATCGTGTAACTCACCGAGACTACCGCCATTGTTAAATTTGCGTTATTGCTGTAACTCGTCGTGATCGTCGTGGACCGCGTGAACGACCCGCTCGCGTCGGGATCGCCGTCCGCGTTGATCGCGGTCCCCGTCTCGGCCGCCGAAGCCAGAGACGCAAAATCATAGGTTTTAAGCCGTTCGAGATGGTTTTTGGCCAGGTTGTAGGCCGTGTAGGCGTACTCCGCCCGCTTCCCCATCGTCGAGCACTGGATCGTCACATCCAAGAGGCCTGCCATTCCAATGAGAAAGATGAAAACAGCGATCATGACCTCGACCAGGGTCACGCCCCTATTCGCGGAAGTTCGCATATTATCAACCTTTATTAATAGTTACTAATTCTTATATCTATTCATCATAAGTATACCATATTTAGCCTGAAAATCCAATTTTTAAGGCAAAAAGAACCCCCTCCCAGGAAAATCCGGAAGGGGGTTTTAGAGCTCTTTTAGAGGCTAAATAAGCCTTAGAAAACGACCTTTACCTCGGAAACGTATTCGGAGGCGGTTGCATCAGTCGGCGAAACATACATATTGCCGGGGATGAACCAGTTGGCCATGAAAGTAAAGGTAACATCCTCGGTGTAAGCGTATGTGAGGGCTGTGTCAATTTCAGAACCCATGCTCTTGGAAAGTCCAGGCGATCCCGGGTTTCCGGGTGTGGTGTGCATGGTTTTGTCGGCCCAGAAGTTCCAATAGCTGGCCGTTAATTTCAGATCCTTCATGGGATTGATAGACCCGTAGAGGGATATCTGATTCTGGTTCTGACCGGCAGCCTGATCGCTGGTCTGAGCTGTCTGGTAATAAACCTCCAGGTAGTCATGGATCCAGCCATAAACCGGCAGGCGGAAAGCGCCGTTCCAAGATCCATACGACTGCAGAGATTGCGTGCTGAGGTCATCCTCACCCGAGAGGTGAACAAACTCTACTCCTACCATGGGCTTCCACTCGCTCTCGAAACGGTATTCGCCGAAGAGATCAGCCGCCCAAGCATCCCTATCACGCTCACGGGGATTGGTCACTGCGATCATGTAATGGCCGCCTTGGTAAGCCAGCTCAGCCCCCAGAGTCATCTGGGAAATTGGATCAAACTGAGCGCGGCCGCCAAACGTGTACGTGGTGTTGTTTTCCGTGCCGCTTCCTGCCGTGGCCAAAGTGCCGCGATCGAGGTCGGCCATGAAATAGCCTTCAGCCACCGCGTTGTACTCGGAGAACTTGTAGTTCACATTTGTGAACCACATGTCTCTGTCGTCTTCGGGGTTGTGGTTATTCTCGGCGATTTTGGAATAGACAACGTCGATTGTCCACGGATTGAAATCCAGTGTCGCGCGGATCGCATCAAAGGACTGGATCTGCGTGAACTCTGTTGCTTCAATCGACCCTTGTGGGTTTTGAGGATTCCAACCCAAAATGAATCCACGGCCGAAAACCAGATCCTGCCGACCGACGGTCATGGTCAGAGGGGCGTAGAAAATCTCCTTCATCTGGACATAGGCTAGATCAAGCGTGATATCGAACTCATTGCCGAGGTTGTTGACGCCCTCAGCCAACGCGGGGGCATTTGACCCAAAAGCGTTGGCATTCCAATCCCGCTGGTTGATGAGGTTGATCACCGTTGAAACATTATCGGTGAGATCGGCATTCACTCCGACCTGTGTGATTGACATCAGGTAGGTGTCGGCGTCAGACCGGTAAACAGTTGACCCGGTGTGGCTAGCCCCTTGGGGCGTCACAGTCGCCCCATTGGCCGACAAAGGAATAACGCCTGCATCGTTACCTTTCTGGAGGTCAAAGTTGCTCCGATAAAAGCCGTACATATCGATCGAGCCGTTCACTTTGACGTTCTGAGTTTTGGCATAAGCCGGTGCCGCAAAGGCAAAGGCCAGCGCCAGAACCACGAGCGTTTTTAAGTGTTTCATTATTTCTCCTGTTTTAAGGACTTTATTTTCGTATTTTAAAGGACTTCTTTTAGGGTAGCCGGCTTATCAAACCGGCCGATAACCTTGTGAGCCTGTAGGTGATTCCCC
>JACPWF010000007.1 GCA_016197155.1 Candidatus Omnitrophota bacterium
AGGCTGATGGGCGCCAGGATCGGAAAAGACGCGCGCATCAATACCGCCGGCCTGGCGGACCTTTCGCTTTTGGAGATCGGGGACGGCGTGGTGGTGGGAGGGGGTGTGGCGCTCATCTGCCACGCGTTTGAGAGGGGATTTTTGCGCCTGGAAGGGGTCAAGCTCGGCGACCGCGTCACGGTGGGAATCGGTTCGGTGATCCTGCCGGGCTGTCAGATCGGCGACGGCGCTTCGATCGGCCCCTGCAGTTTTCTGCCGCGGGGGACCGCGGTGCCGCCGAACGGCCTGTGGGGTGGCAACCCGGTGAGAGACCTGCGCGCCGAGCGCCGGGAGAAACAGGCGCTGAATTGATGGAGTTTTGGGACGGTTTGTGTTACATTGAACCCTTTAATTGAAAGCGGAACGCCCTTTTGACCGAATTTTCTTTTGTGGACGGGGTTTTGGAATTCAGGCCCGCCGAGAGCTTGACGACGCGCTTCACGTTGAAAGGGTCCGAAGAGTTTTTGCTGGACCATTTCAAAGGTTTTCCCGTGATGCCAGGGGTCCTTCTTTTGGAAAGCGCCAGGCAGGCGGCCGCGCGGTTTTTGAATCTGTCCGCCCTCGCGGCGCGGCATTACCGCCTCGCGGCCGCTTCGGAGGTGAAGTTCGGCCAGTTTGTGAGGCCGGGAACCCGCCTGAAGATTTTTGTGCGTTGGACGGGCGGAAACGCCGGAAAGAATTTTTTTGAAAGCCGCATCGATGTGGTGGAAGGGGCCTCCCAAGAGGCGGTCTCTGGGGGCAAGGCTCTGTCGGCAAGTTTGACATTGGAGGCGATTTGATGGAACCGGAGAAAAACCAGCTGGCGGACGCCGTGAAAGAGATCGTTTCGCAGGCACTGAAGGTGGAAACGGGCAAGATCCGTTTGGATTCGTCCCTAATCAAAGACCTGGGGGCGGAATCGATCGATTTTTTGGACATCGTGTTCCGTTTGGAAAAGGCATTCAAAATCAAGATCCCCAAAGGCGAGCTTTTCCCCGAGAAACTCCTGACGGATTCGCGGTTTGTCCAGAACGGGCGCGTGACGCCGGCCGGTTTGAATGAATTAAAAAAGGGGATCCCCAGCGGCAAGTGGGAGGAGTTCTCGAAAAATCCGCTCGTCGCCAATCTCGGCGACGTCTTCACGGTCGGGATGATCGTGGATTATCTCTCGGACAAGCTGGCCGCCGCGGCCAAGTAATTTCTCCGTGCCCGCTTTCTCGCCCGTCATCGGCATCGACCTCGTGGAAATGAAAAGGGCCAGGGCCTTTTACCGGGCGCACCCCGAGCGGTTTTCCTCCGCCCAAGACTGCGCCAAGAGCCTCGCGGCCGATGAAGCGGTTTTTAAGGCTTATGGCCGTTCCCTTCCAAAAAATAATCCTCCCTCTGTCCGGTTCGTCACAACCAAAAAGTTCGTCATGGCTCAGTGCGTTGGGATCTTTTAGAAAAATTTGAGGTTTTGAAAAAAGGCTCTTTTTCCCGCGCCCGCAAATCCTTTTCGGGGGAGGAGGACTTTTTTCAAGACCATTTTCCGGGCCGGCCGCTCGTGCCGGAGACGATTTTGATTGAGATGATCGCGCAGGCGGGAGGGGTTTTGCTGGGACTGGAAATGGATTTTAAAAAAGAGGTGATTCTGGCGAAGATCGCCGAGGCGCGTTTTGCCGAGGCCGTTTCCCCGCCCTGCACGCTCGTCGTCGAGGCGCGGATCGCCGAGGCGCGCGAAGAAGGCGCGTGGATCGAGGGGACGGTTCTGTGCGGGGGAAAAACAGCGGCGCGGACCCGTCTTCTTTTGGTCACGATGGAAGCCCTGGACAAGGAAAAAGGGCCGGTCGTTTTTAGTGACGGTTTTTTGAAAAATTTAAACGTTTACGAAGTCGTGCGGCAAAGCGAGGGGTTGTCTTGAAGCGAAGAGTAGTGATCACGGGTTTGGGCGCCATGACCGCGCTGGGGGAAGGGATCGAGCCCCTCTGGAAGGCCTGTCTTGAGGGGCGGTCCGGGATCGGTTTCACGGATCCCCAAGCCGCGTGGAATCCCGTCGCTGCGATCATCCGGGATTTTGATCCGGAAAAATTCGTCACCCAGCGGAAATCGTTGAAGCTCATGGCGCGGGACATTCAGCTGGCCATCGCGGGCGCCACCCTGGCCATGCAGGACGCCGCGCTCCACTCCACTTCTTTTAATCACGAGCGCGCCGGCGTCATTATCGGCTCGGGCGTTTTGAACCATGAGCTCGATGAGCTGGCCGCGGGTGTCGGGCCGTCTTTGGACGGGAACGGGAGATTGGATTTGAAAAAATTCGGCGCGGACGGGCTCGGCGCGCTTTTTCCTCTGTGGATGTTGAAATACCTTCCGAACATGCCCGCCTGCCACATTTCCATTCTCTCTGATTTGGAAGGACCCAACAACACCCTCACGACGGGTGCCTCGGCAAGCCTGGCGGCGGCGGGAGAGGCCGCGCGCATCATTGAGCGCGGCGCGGCGGAGGTGATGCTCGCGGGCGGCGCCGAATCCAAAGTGAATCCCCTGGGATTTTCGCAGTACAAAATGTTGGGCGCGGTTTTGGAAAGCCAAAAAGGGGAGCCTGAGAAAATTTACCGGCCGTTTGACGAACATTCGAACGGGTTCGTCGTCGGCGAGGGCGCGGCGTTTCTCGTTTTAGAGGAATTTGAACACGCCAAGAAAAGAGGGGCCAGGATTTACGCCGAGATTTTGGGATTTGGGTCTTCTTCCCATTCAAAAAAAGGGCGAAAGGTCGCGATGGAGAGCGCGCTCGAAGACGCGGGCGTCTCTCATCGGGATTTGGAATACCTCCAGGCCAGCGGGCTGGGGACCGCCGAGGAGGATTCCTGGGAGGCCGCGGCGGCCCAAGAGGTGCTTGACGGCGCGGGCCCTCATGTTTCGGTGAGCGCCTCAAAACCGGTCACCGGGTTCACCGGTTTTTCGTCGGGCGCGATGGATCTTTTGATTTCCACGATGGCGCTTTGGCACGGAACTATTCCGCCCGTGGCGAATTTTGAGCGGCCCCTCGGCGATTGGGAATTTGAGATCGTGAAAGGAAAACCCCTGCGGAAAAAAATGAAGGTCGCGATGACGAACGCCTTTGGATTTAATGGCCCCTCCGTTTCCATGGTGACCGCGGCTTATCCGGGAGGGAAAAAATGAGCGGCCTCCGCCCGAGGGTCGTCATCACCGGCATGGGGGCCGTCACGCCGCTGGCGAACGACGTCCAGGAGAATTGGAAAAAATTGTGCGAGGGCCGATCGGGTGTGGCGGCGATCACCCTTTTTGACGCCGGGAGTTTTCCGACCAGGATCGCGGGTGAAGTGAAAAATTTTCCGATCGCCGGCATTCTCGGGCGAAACAGCGCGTTCGCGCTGGGAGCGGCCGCGGAGGCGGTGAAGGATTCCGGTTTTGAAATAAAAAAAATGGACCCCACGAGAGCCGGCGCCTATCTCGGCGCGGGCGACGGCGGGTTTGATTTTCGCGAACACGCCGCAATCCTCGCGGCGTCCTTCAACGCGGAACAGGACTCCGTCGACCGGAAAAAATTTTTTGAAAAGAGCGTCGCGCGGGCGCATTCCAAAAAACTTTTGGAAGAGGAGCCTTCGCGGGTCGTCTATCACCTGTCCGAACGCCTCGGCGTGGAAGGGCCCGTTTCCAATTGCCTCACCGCCTGCGCGGCCTCGAGCCAGGCCATCGGCGAGGCGGCCGAGATCATCCGGCGCGGCTCGGCGGACGTCATGATCACCGGCGGCACGCATTCGATGATCCACCCGATGGGGCTGGGGGGTTTTAATCTTTTAACCGCGCTTTCGGTGCGGAATGAAGAACCCGCGCGCGCCTCGCGGCCTTTTGACAAAGATCGCGACGGATTCGTGCTGGCGGAGGGTTCGGGAATGGTGGTCCTCGAGGAGCTCGGGCACGCCCGAAAAAGGGGCGCTAAAATTTACGCGGAGCTGGCCGGCTACGGCTGTACGGCCGACGCGTTTCGCCTCACCGATCCGCATCCGGCCGGCCGCGGCGCGATCCAGGCGATGAGCCTGGCGCTCCGCGACGCGGGCCTTTCGACGGACCAAATTGATTACATCAGCGCGCACGGCACCTCCACCCAACTCAACGATCAAATCGAAACGGCCGCCGTCAAGAAAGTTTTTCCGAACGCCAAAAATATTCCGATGAGCTCCATCAAATCCATGCTCGGCCACATGATCGCCGCGGCCGGCGCCATCGAACTCATCGCGAGCGTTCTCACGATCCGTGACGGCATCCTTCCGCCGACGATCAATTATGAAACGCCGGATGAAAACTGCGATTTGGATTATGTGCCGAACCGCGCCCGCCGGCAAAAAGTAGAGGCGGTGTTAAGCAATTCATTTGGATTCGGCGGACAGAATGTGTCTTTAATTGTAAAATCATTCAAATGATCTCATCCACCATCCGTTTTTTCATCGATTTCGACGGCACGATCACCACCGACGACGTCGTGGACCGCATCCTTGAGCGCTTCGCGAAGCCCGAGTGGCGCGAAGTCGAAAAAGAATGGGTGGCGGGGCGGATCGGGTCCCGCGAATGCCTCGCGCGCCAAATGGCGCTCGTGTCGGCGTCCGCAAAGGATCTGGAAAAACTTCTCGGCGAGATATCCCTCGACCCGGGTTTTCTTTCTTTTATGGCTACTTGCCGCGAACGTTCCATACCCGTTGTGATCACGAGCGACGGGTTTGATCTGGTGATCCGGCGCGTGCTGGGGTCGCTCAATTCGTTCGGTTTATTTTCCAATCGCCTCGAGGCGGTGAATGGAAATCTGAAAGCGTCCTTTTCGGGCGAACCCTGCGAGCACGGCTGTGCCAATTGCAAAGTGGCGGTGATAAAGCGATTTTCCGCCGACGGCCGCAAAAGCGTTTTTGTGGGCGACGGCCTCTCGGACCGTTTCGCGGCGGGCGCCGCGGACCTGGTGTTCGCCAAGAAAAGGCTTCTCGATTTTTGCGCGGAGAAAAAAATCCCCCACCAATCCTATTCCTCATTTAAGGACATCGAAGCGTGGACACGAAAAAACTCCTAGCCAAAGAAAAAAAATACTGCTCGTGGGGCGACACGGTCCACTACCTCGAGCCCCCGAAATTTTTCGACCGCTGTGAGGGGAGCACCCTCTACGACAAAGAAGGCCGGAAGTTTCTGGACCTCCAGATGTGGTACTCGGCGGCGAGTTTCGGCTATGCCAACCCGCGTCTGGCGGCGGCCTTAAAAAAGCAGATCGATAAACTGCCTCAGCTGGCCTGCCAATACCTCCACGAGGAAAAAGTGGAGCTCGCCGAGAAGATCGCCAAATCCATGGAGCGCCTCTTCGGCGAAAAAGGGCGCGTGCATTTCAACGTCGGCGGCTCGCAGGCCGTCGAGGATTCTTTGAAACTCGTGCGCAATCACACGGGGAAAAATTTCGTGTTCGCGTTCATGGGCGGCTACCACGGACGCACGCTCGGCGCGTCGGCGATCACGTCGAGCTACCGCTACCGGCGCCGGTTCGGCCACTTCTCGGACCGCGCGCAGTTCGTGCCGTATCCCTACTGTTACCGCTGTCCCTACGGAAAAAAATATCCGGACTGCGGGATGTACTGCGTGAAGCAGTTCGAGAAACTTTTTGAAACCGAATACAACGGCGTCTGGGATGCGAAGGCCGAGGCATCCGAGTACGCGGCGTTTTACGTCGAGGCGATTCAGGGAACGGGCGGCTACGTGATCCCGCCAAAGGAATATTTTCCGATGCTCAGGAAAATTCTGGACCGCCATAAAATCCTCATGGTCGACGACGAGATCCAGATGGGTTTTCACCGCGCGGGGAAATTGTGGGCGCTGGCGAATTTTAACGTGACGCCGGACATCGTGGTTTTCGGCAAGGCGCTCACCAACGGACTCAACCCGCTTTCGGGGATTTGGGCGAAGGAGAAATTGATTAATCCCAAAGTTTTTCCGGCGGGTTCCACCCATTCCACCTTTTCCTCCAACACGCTCGGCACCGCCGTCGGTTTGGAAGTGATGAAACTGTGCGAGGAGTCGAATTACGAAAAGACCGTCACCCAAAAGGGAAAAGCGCTTTTGTCGCGTTTCAAATCCCTCCAGAAAAAATACCCCAAAGTGATCGGCGACGTGAACGGGATGGGCCTGGCCCTGCGCGTCGAGATCGTGAAGCCCGACGGCTATGCGCCCGACCGGACGCTCGCGGACCGGATCTTCGCCGAGGGAATGAAGGGCGACATCCAAACCCAAAAGGGCCGCTTCGGCCTCGTCCTCGACGTGGGCGGCTACTACAAAAACGTCTTCACGATCGCGCCGTCCTTCGGCATCACCGAGGATGAAATGGACCTGGCCATCGAACTTTTCGAACAGCTTGTCCGCCGGTGTACGAAGAAAAGATAATATTTGTCCATCCTCACCCTGATTAAAAACATCCCCTTTGTGAATCCGGCCGCGGCGGGGTATTTTTTGTACCACCGCGCGCCTGCGCCCGTTTTAAAAAAAATTGAGGCGGAAAATTTTAGGCGGACGATCCGCTACGCCGCGTCCCATTCCCGATTTTACAAAAGAAAATTCGCCGAGCACCGCATTGACCCGCAAAACGTGAGACACCCCGAGGACCTCGGCGATTTTTTCACGACCGCGGAGGACCTGCGCGCGTTTAACGAAGATTTTGTCTCCGCCAGGCCCGACACGGCCTATGAAACCACGGGCACCACGTCCAAAAAATCGAAAAGGGTTTATTTTTCGAGAAGCGAGATGCGCGAGGCGGGCTGGGCGGGGGCGGTGGGGTTGTGGAATTTGGGCGTGCGTCCGGAGGACCGCCTGGTGAGCGCGTTTGATTACGCGCTCTGGGTGTCCGGCCCGGTTCTTCAGGCCTCGTGCGAGGTGTTGAAATGTTTTCACATTGAAGTCTCGCGCATGGACCCCGCGGAATTTTACGAGCGCGTGCGCGACTACGGGATCACCGTGATCGTGGGGGACCCCTCGTGGATCGTGCGTCTTTCCGAGATCGCTGAAAAACGGGGGGCCTGGCCGGTGAAACTGCTCCTGGCCGGCGGGGAAAATTTGACCGAGGAAGCGCGCCGTTTCGTCGAGGGCGTTTGGAAAGCGGATTTTCTTTTGAGCTACGGCCAAACCGAGGCCTTTGGCGCGATCGGCATGGAGACACGCGAGAAAGAGGGTTATTATCTGAATGAATTTCACAATAGCTTCGAGATCATAAATCCCGACCGCGAGGGTTACGGGGAACTCGTTTACACGACGCTCAACCGCCGCGTCATGCCGCTGGTGCGCTACCGATCGGGGGACCTGACGCGGTTTTTGACAGCCCCTTCTAAAAGCGGACTGCCCGTTCGGCGTATCGAAAAATTAAAAGGCCGCGTGGATGAGTGGATCGCGACGGGGATTGGCAACATCGCGCCGTGGATGTTTGAGCCGTTTTTTCAAAAGATCCGCGGGATTACGCCGGACTGGCAGGTCGTCGTCGAAAAAGACGGTCTGCAGGACCGGATCACCTTTCATGTCGAATCCACCGGGACGGGGAGTGTGCCGGCCGGTTTGGAGAAAGAAATTTTAGATGCGTTTGAAAGAGAGTTTCCTTCCGAATTCAAAGTCGCCGAGATGGGGATTTGCCGGATCGCCGTGGCCGTGCATCCCAGCGGTGTATTACGAGACGGGAGAAAATTAAAGCGGATCGTGGAAAACAGAAAATTTTAATTTTTTTCGGGAAGCGGTCTTTCTTCGAGGGCCAGCGACAACACGAGTCCAATCCCCAGCCAGACCATCTCCCGGATGCGCCGCAGAACCGCAAACGTGAGTCCCAGTGATTTTTCAAATCCGAACTGAAGAAAGATGAGGACGATCCCCGCCTCCTGCGCCCCGATGCTCGACGGAATGAAAAACGTCGTGATGCGGAGCACCTGGATCAGCGCCTCAAAAAGCCAGGCCTGCTCCCAGCTGATATTCCAGCCGAGAATTTTTGAGAGGAAGTAAACCTCAAAGATTCCCGCGAACCAGCCCAGGAAATTAAAAAACGCCGAGAGAAAAAAACTCCGGAAATTCGCGGTGTAGAATTTTTTGATCTGGTCATCCAGCTCCAAAAAACGGGTTTTCTTTTCTTCCGACTCGTCCCCCCACCAGCGGAACGTTTTCCCGATCGCGTGTACCCGCTTAAAAATCCCCAGGTGCAGTCCCGCCACCAGAAGAAGCGCCCCGATCCCCAGAACGATCAGAAACGCGACGACGCTATTCCGGAGGACCGGTGTGAGCGGAAGCGTTTTGAACGTCACGGCGACTCCCCCGATGACGAAAAGATTCAGCGACAGCCAAAACGTCGTGTGAACGATGAGGATCGACGCGAAACCTTCCGAAAGGCGAATCCCGTGTCGCCGGCGCAACAGTTCGGCCTTGATCGGCTCGCCGCCCAGAGACGCGGCCCAGGGGATGAGGTGATTGAGCGTCTCGCCGATGAGGCGGATGCGGCACAGGTCCCCAAACGGCACGCGGGTGGGGAGGTTTTTCGGAAACGCGTAGCGCCAGCCCAGGGTGTCAAAAGCGAAAATAAAGGCGTAGATGAGAAGCACCGGCAGAAATTTGAAACCCACCGCGTTCAAATGGGAAAGGATCGATTCCCATCCGACGGCGCGGACCGTGGCCCAGAGGATGACAAACCCCGTCGCCAGGAGAAAAATTTTAAGGATTTTCATCCGATGGTTTCCTCGCCAGCCACTTTAAGTTGAGAAAGGCCGCGCTCAGCCATAAGGCCTGCATGTAAATCCCGCCGAGCCAAAGAATGGCGGAGGTTTTTCCGAGAAGCGCCAGCGCGAGCACCAGCCACGAGGCCTCGCCTTCGCGCAGGGCATCGAATGTCTTAAGGAGAAAATTTCGCGGCCCCCCGGCGGCGGGAGAGGGATTTTCGAAAACCGCCGGTCCGAAACCTTTTAATTTTTCGGCAATGAGGATCAAAAAATGCATCCCCGTGCCGGTGAGCGCCAGAAAAAGGAATAAAAGAACCGGACCGGTCTCGTGTGTGCGGATGAGACCGGCGGCCACGCCGATGAAAAGCGCGTTGTCGTTCAGAAAATCAGCCGCGATGTCGAACCACTCGCCGAAGCGGCTTCTCAAATTTTTCGCGCGCGCGATCTCGCCGTCGCAGTTGTCCAGGATCACCGCCAGGCAATAAAAAAAAGCCGCCGCAGCGGACAGATCCGATCGGCCCATCGAAAAAAGAAATCCGCCCGCGATCCCGGAGGCCAGGCAAAGCGCGGTGACGTGGTTGGGTGTCAGGGGGGTGCGGATGAAAATCGCCGTCAGGGGTTTGGAGAGAAGGCGATTGGCCCTAAAGTCCCGGGAGATTTTAAGGTTCATAAAATTTTTTTCAGGGTGACGAGGAACCGCCGGATGTCTTTTTCCCGGATGTCTCCGAGGTTGGCGACGCGGAAAATTTTTCCCTCGAGATTCGACTGGCCGGCGTAAATGACAAAGCCCGCCTTTTTTAGAGAGTCATGCAGGGCCCTGTAGGAAACACGAGGCGGCGTCCAAAGGGCGGTCAGAACATGCGAGCGGTATTTTTTTTCGACGAGGAAGTGAAGCCCAAGATCCATGAATCCTTTTTCCAGGAGCGCGCTTTTTTTCGCGTAGTTTCGGATGCGCCGCGAAAGCCCTTCTTTCAAAAGCTCGCTGAGGGCCTCGTCAAACGCGTAGAAAATGGGCACGGCCGGGGTGAAGGGCGTCTGGTCCCTTTCCTCGTGCGCGAGCGTGTGAGAAAGATTCAGGTAAAGCGATCGGGGTTTTTTCATCCGGAGTTTTTTGGCCTGGGCTTTCGAAAGGATCACAAACGACGCGCCGGGAAGGCCGTGCAGGCATTTTCCGGCACTGCCGGCGCAGGCGTCGATGGACCATTTTTTAAAATCCACCGTCTCGCCGCCGAGAGAACTCACCGCGTCGACCAAAAAAGTTTTTTTGTATTTTTTGGCGAGCGCGCCGACCGCGGCAAGGGGATTGAGCATCCCCGTCGAGGTCTCGTGATGCACCGCCCCGATCCCGTGAATGGAAGAATCATTTTTGAGAAGCCTCTCGATCTTTTCCATTTCTGGAAAAGCCCCCGGCTCACTCCGCAGGACTTCGACCGGCGAATCGTGGATCTCGAGTATCGTTTTCATGCGGTCCCCATAGACGCCGTTCGAGAGAACGAGGATCTTTTTGCCCTCCTCGGCGAAAGAGGAAAGCATCGCCTCAAGCGCGGCGGTACCGGACCCGCTGAGGAGCGCGACCGTGTGGGTGCCGGAAATTTTGAACAATTTTAAAATTTTCCCGCGGATCGACCTTAAAAGGGCGGCAAACTCCGGCTCGCGGTGGCAGATGTCGTCCCTGAGGAGGGCCCCGCGCACGCGGTCGGTGACATTGACCGGACCCGGATTTAGGAGCACCCAGCGTTTCATCGCAGGCACCAAAAAAGCACGGCGACGGCGATGCGCCAGACGCCGAATCCGATAAAATTATTATTTTTGATGAAGTTTAAAAAAAACCGCATCCCAAAAACCGCCACGGCGAAGGAAGCGGCCAGGCCCGTCGCCAGAAGAAGGATCTCGTCGCCCGAAAAGGGCCTGCCGCTTTTCAGGAGATCCAGCCCCGTCGCGGCCAGCATCGTCGGCACGGCGAGGACGAACGAAAATTCGACGACCGTTTTTCGTTTCAACCCCACCCCCATGCCGCCCAGGATCGTCGCGGCCGAGCGCGACACGCCGGGGACAAACGCGAACGATTGGAAGACGCCGATCAAAAACGACTGTCTGTAGCTCATTTTTGAAATTTCATCCGTCGCGGTCTCTTTTTCGCGGTGGAAAATTTCGAACAGGATGAGCAGAACCCCGCCCGCGAAAAGCGCCCAGAGGACGATTTGGCTTGAAAGGAGAAATTTTTTAATGAATTTGTAGAAAAAAAGGCCCAAAACTGCACTTGGCAGAAAGGCCGCGAGGATGCGTTTCAGGATTTCCGCGTTCAAAAGAAGCGACCGCCCGTAAAGCGCCACCACCGCGAGGATCGCGCCCAGTTGGATGATGATCTCGAAGCTTTTCAGGAACTCGCTTTGGGGAAGGGCGAGGATTTTAGCCGTCAAAATGAGGTGTCCCGTCGAGGAAACCGGCAAAAACTCCGTCAACCCCTCGACGAGGCCGAGGATGAGACTGTGAATGAGATTCATGGTACAATCCTAGCATTAACGGCGGGCCAAGGGCAATAGCCCCTTGACGGGTAGATATGACTATGGTAATATTACTATGGTCATATAGGAGGGTTGGGGATGAACATGCCGGCCGGAGTTTTCAAGGCCAAGTGCCTGAAGCTGATGGACGAGATACGTCTGTCGCACAAGGAGGTCGTGATCACCAAGCGGGGACTCGCGGTGGCGAAGCTCGTGCCGGTCGAGCCGTTTGAAAAAAAGCCGCTCTTCGGTCTTTTGAAAAATTCCGTGAAGGCGGTCAAAGGGGACCTCGTGCCGTCTTTGAAGGAAGAATGGCATGCCGAGCGCTAGGTCCTCCGCGCGTCCGGTTTTACTCGACACCCACGCGTGGTTCTGGTTCATGAGCGGCGATCGTCGGATGGACAAACCGGCTTTGGTCCGTTTGATCGAAAGAGCCGCCGAACACGGCGAGGCCTTTGTGTCCGTGATGTCGGTCTGGGAGATCGGCATGCTCGAAGCCAAGGGGCGGATCCGGCTGTCCTGCAGTGTGTTCGAGTGGGTTCACAAGGCAATCGGAGAAGGCGGGATCGCGCTGGCCGATTTGACGCCGGACATTGCGGTCGAGAGCACCCGTCTGGAAGGCGCCCAAGGCCTCGATCCGGTTGACAAAATTCTTATCGCGACGGCAAAGAGTCTGGGTGCCGCGTTTTTGACGAGGGACGAAGCGGTCCTCTCATTCGCCAAGAGGCATTTGTTGGAAGCCGTGGAGATTTAAATAGGAAATGTGCGGAATATTCGGTTACACCGGCAAAAAAGAGGCCCAGGGGCTTGTCCTGGAAGGCCTGAAGCATCTGGAGTACCGCGGCTACGATTCGTCGGGCATCGCGGTTCAGAACGGTTTTGATCATCTGGCGGTCCGGAAAACGGACGGCAAGATCAAACGCCTTGAGGAAATTTTAAAGGCCCATCCGCTGAAAGGCACGACGGCCATCGGCCACACGCGCTGGGCCACCCACGGCACGCCCAGTCCCCAAAACGCCCATCCGCATCTGGACCACGAAAGCCAGATCGCCGTGGTCCACAACGGCATCATTGAAAATTATTTTGATCTGAAAAAGACCCTCGAGGAGGAAGGCGTCCGCTTTCGCTCGGAAACCGACACGGAAGTGATCGTGCACCTGGTCTCCAAATACTATAAAGGAAATCTCGAAAACGCCGTGCGCGCGGCCCTCCGGAATTTAAAAGGCACCTACGCGGTCGCCGTGATCGCCTCGCACGAGCCGGGGAAGATCGTCGCGGCCAAGTGCGACAGCCCGCTGGTTTTGGGTCTCGGGACGAATGAAAGCTATCTGGCCAGCGACGTCTCGGCCGTTCTCGAGCACACCCGGCGCGTGATTTTTTTGGAGAATGGGGACGTCGTGAGCTTATCCGGCGGAAAATTTCAACTGACGGATCTGGCGGGCAAGCCCGTTTCGCGAAAAACAAACGTCATCGACTGGGACGTCGCGCGCGCCCGAAAAGGCGGTTTCGAGCATTTCATGCTGAAGGAGATTTTCGAACAACCGGAAATTTTGTCGGCCATTTTAAAGGAACGCGCGAGCGGCTCCCGGATCCATTTTGAGGAACTCAAAATTTCCGAGACAAAACTGAAAAGAATAAAGAGAATCACGATCATCGCCTGCGGCACGGCGTACCACGCGGGCCTGACGGCCAAATACATTTTCGAGGAATTCACCGACATCCCCGTGTGGGTGGACACCTCGTCCGAATTCCGCTACCGCGACGCGAAGGTCGGGCCGGACACGCTGGTCGTGGCAATCTCTCAGAGTGGGGAGACCGCCGACACGCTCGCGGGCCTGAGAGAGGCGAAAAAGAAAAAGGCGCTCACGCTTTCGGTTTGCAACGTGCTGGGCAGTTCGCTTGCCCGCGAGGCGCACGGGGTGATCTACACCCACGCGGGGCCGGAGATCGCGGTCGCCTCGACCAAGGCCTACACCGCGCAGTTGACGGTCCTGTATCTTTTGGCGTTTTACTTCGCGCAGATCGCCGCGTCCGGCCCCTCAAAAAAACTCGCGGGCCTGCTGAAGGAATTCATCCGCGTCCCGCACCTCATGCAAAATATTCTCGACCGCTACAAGCGCGATGAAGGCCAGTGGCGCGAAAACGCGCATGATTTCAACGTGCGCTATCACGCCCAGCTCGAGAAATATTTCAACGCCGACCCCGAGAAGCGCAAGCGCTCCCCGAACGGTTTTTTCCTGTATCTGGGGCGGAATATCAATTACCCGAGCGCCCTCGAAGGCGCTTTGAAACTGAAGGAAATTTCCTACATCCCCGCCGAGGGCTACGCGGCCGGCGAGATGAAACACGGCCCCATCGCGCTCATCGACGAGAACCCGTGGGTGATCTGCATCGCCCCCCAGTCCAGGACCTACGACAAGATGATCTCGAACATCCAGGAAATCCGCGCGCGCGGCGGGTGCATCATCCCGATCGTGACCGAGAAAGACGAGGCGATCCGGCGGCTGGACCCCATTTACGTGATCGAAATCCCGCCGGTGTCGGAGATTTTTTCGCCGCTTTTGGTGATCGTGCCTTTACAGCTCATCGCCTACTCGGTGGCGCGCGAATTCGGCGAGGACATCGACCAGCCACGCAATCTCGCCAAATCCGTGACCGTTGAGTGATGGGGTCAGAGGCCTCCGACCCCGCGGGTGTTCTGCATTTGGTCGCCACGCCCATCGGCAACCTCGGCGACATCACTTACCGCGCGGTTGAAATTTTGAAGAGCGCGGACCTCATCGCCTGCGAGGATACGCGCCGCTCGAAAATCCTCCTCGACCATTACGGCATCCATAAGCCGCTTGTGAGCTACCACGATTTTTCCGAAAGAAAAAAAACGCCCGGGCTCATCGCGGAAATAAAAAACGGCAAGAAAGTGGCGCTCATCTCCGACGCGGGGACACCCGGCATCGCCGACCCCGGGTACCGCCTCGTTCGGGCGGCCATTGAGAATGGAATAAAAATCGAGGCCCTCCCGGGCCCGTCGGCGGTCCTGGCGGCGCTGGTCGTCTCCGGTCTTCCCACGGATCGCTTCGCGTTTGAAGGCTTTTTGCCCGTCAAATCCGGCGCGCGGGAGAAAAAGCTCCTCTCCTTAAAGGAAGAGGAACGCACCGTCATTTTTTACGAATCCCCGCACCGGCTCCTCAAATCTCTCGAGGCTATCCGCCAAACGATCGGCGACACGCCGCTGGTCATCGCCCGCGAGCTCACGAAAAAATTTGAGGAGGTTTTCCGCGGCACGGCTTTGGAAGCTTTGAAGTATTTCTCGGAAAAAAAAATTTTAGGGGAATTTGTGATTCTTATCCATGTCAAATAATAAGTCATTGCGAGGAGGAGCGAAGCGACGACGAAGCAATCTTTTCGTAGAGATTGCTTCGCGCCCTGCTGGCGCTCGCAATGACGGTGACGCGTCATGAAAGACATCCATTTCCGGGTTTGGCATTTGAAAGAAAATAAGATGTACTACCGCGGCTACCAGAAATTTCTCCACGTGCTTCTCTGCGAAGACGATCACGGTGAAAACGACGGCCGCGGGAGGCCCGTCAGGCGGGCCGGCTACGGCGATTGCGTTTTCCTCGAGAGCACGGGATTAAGAGACAAAAATGGCAGAGAAGTTTTTGAGGGCGACCTGATCCGGGTGCAATATAAGGAAAGGTCGTTTACGGGCGTCGTGGGGCCCGTTCCGGATACCTTTGGGGCGGGTAAGAAACACCCCCTGTCCGGTCTTCTCAAATCAAACGGCGTCATGGGAAGCCCCGAGGATTTGGACATTGAAGTGATTGGAAATGAATATGAAACTGATTTACATTCTTGACGGGTATAACGTCATTCACGCCATTCCCCGGTTCAAACGCAAACTCGACGAGAGCCTCGAGGCCGCGCGGGCGGCGCTTTTGGCTTTCTGCGCCGGCCTCAAGGCCTCTCGGAAAGACATTCATTCGATCACCGTGGTTTTTGACGGCCAGGAGGCAGGTCAGGAGCATGCGCCCGGGGGTGTCCGCGTTCTTTTTACCCATCGCGGGGAAGAGGCAGATGAGCGCATCTTAAGCATTATCCGTGAAAGTCCGTCCACCTGCCGTTTTCGCATTGTCTCAAACGATAATTTTATTCTCAACAACTGCAGAGCCCATTCAACCGATATCCTGTCAGTTGAGGATTTTTTCAAGGAGTTTATATCTGATAACTCATTGAAAAATAAAGAGTTAAATGAAAAAGAAAAGCCGGATGCCTCTAGCTGTGAGGGGCGCCGAATCACCGAAGATTATAAGAAATATCTAGATTTTTAATCCTATTAACCCCATCTTGAAATCCTGCCACCTATGATGTATAATTCTAGTTAGGAATGAATAATAAAATTAAAAGGTAGTATAAAATGATAAAAAATAGAATAAAATCTATTTTGACGGCGCTTCTTCTGTCTCTGGCATTTTCAAACTTTTCAATAGCCATGGCCGAGGAGGATTCGGGGTCTTGGTACGAGAGCGTGCGGCAGTCCGAATCCGCCACCGTGTCAGAGCCCGATCACAGAGACAATCGGGCGGCTGATACCAGACAAGCCGTTGAGTCCGTGTCTAAAACGGACGCCGTCGCGGGTTTGGCGCGTTTTGAGGAATCGGCAAAGGTGATGAACCTGCAGGGGGAGATCGCTCATCAGGAAGCGGCTGTCCAGCAGGCCTCCGTATCAACCGGCGCTCAGGTTACCATTCTTCAGCCAGTGGGTTCGCCCGATAGGGTTGCCGTTACTCCTTCAGGGGCTCAACTTCAAGGAAATTACCAAAGGGTTGGTAGACAAAGGGTTGATGGATGAAAAAATATTTCTTGCCCACCGTTTTTTTATTTCTGGCATCTCTAATCTCGTCAACGGCCATGGCCGAGGAGGACTCGGGCTCTTGGTACGAGAGCGTGCGGCAGTCCGAATCCGCCACCGTGTCAGAGCCCGATCACAGAGACAATCGGGCGACCGATGTCAGACAGGCCGTTGAGTCCGTGTCTAAAACGGACGCCGTCGCGGGTTTGGCGGATCTGAAGGGGACGGCGGAAGCGGAATTACGAAGCGAAATTTCCCGTCAGGAAGCGGCGGCTCAGCAGGTTTCGGCGTCGGCATCAACCGGCGCCCAGTCGGGAGAATCGGGCGGAAAGGTCGCCGCTTCTATCCAAGATGTTACGCCTCAATTTAACTGAATAGCCGATCCCTACCGTTAAAAATTCCAACTCAGGCTGACCGAAGAGTAGGTCGTGTTGTCCCTTTGTTCATCGGGAAAAGACCCGCCCGGCCAGAAAACTCCGCTACGGAATATCGCCGACCAGTTTTCCCGGATTTTCCAATGGAGATACACATCCCATTCCTCGCCCAGGTCCCTTGAGGCATTGGTGGATTCCAGGTCCGAGGTTCCGCCCGACTCCCTGTCTTTTCTGAAGACGTAATATTTGGTCCCCAAAATTATCCGGCGGAAAAAGGGAATCTCCGGAAAAGGTTTCGTGGAAACGCCGGCTGAGACGATGTGGATATTGGAAAGCCGCGGCTGAAAGGCGTAGCCGGCCAGGTAATACCCGAAGTAAAGAAAATTGTTATCCCGCGAGCGGGTCGAACCCCCGTCGGTGTTGGTCACGCTGGTTCTGGTTTCCTCTCCGGATCCGTAGGCGTAGTCGAGGTCGAGGACGGGGTGCCAGTCTCCTTCAAAGGCGTAGTTGATATTTAGCGCCGCGCCGAGGCTTTGCACCCGCGTCTTCCTCAAGGGGACGCGCAGGACGTCCGTGTAGGACTGCCCTCCCTCGCGGATGATTTCCGAGCCGATCTTCAAATGCTTGTCGGGAGACCATGTGGCCCCGAGTCCAAGATAGGACGACTTGTAATGGTAATTCTGCCGGGGATCCTCGGGGATTTGTGAGGATTTGTCTCTTTGAATGAGTCCATAAGCGTACAGGGCGATGTCCTCAAAACCCGAGTAAACGGTCTCGCTTCCGAAAAACGCCCTTTGTCCCTCTTTGTCGAATCCCGGCGCGCTGTAGTCGATGTTGTCGCTGTGCGGCGGCGACAGCGCCGCGAAATGTTTTTGCCGGAAACTCCCGAAGTGGTTTTCAATCTGCAGGCCGTCGTCGAAAGCGGAATAAGCAATACCTCTTCCCAAAAAAAAATGCTGGCGTCCGGTGGTGATTTTGAGCGGCGCCTGAAAAACGGGTTCGAGATTCAGTTCATAGTAAAGCGCCTGGATGTCTGGCCCCTGGCTGTCGTTTCCGACGCCGGTGTACGTGGGCCCGGTGTCGCGGTTGATGGTGGACATGAGAAAGCGCGCGAGCACACTGTGCGTGGCCTGGTAATTCAAGTAGGACCACAGGTAGAGGTCCTGTTTCCAGCTCCATTTGAGGAAGTCCTCTTTTATTTTTTGGTTGTCAATCTGATTGTAATCCCGGAAGGTTGAAATGAGAGAGCCACCGAAGAGAACCGACGGCGCCCGGCGGGCCTCTTTTTTTGATTCAAGGTTTTCGGAGCTTTCGTGGGATTGCTCGATGCCCGAGATGGTTTCTTCCTGGCGGACGGCCTGATTTTGTTTTTCGCTCTCGCCAAGCGCGTGGGGGAGCCGAGAAAAAAAGAAGACCAGGAAGACAAAGACAACGAGGTCTCGCCTATGATAGAATTTCCGAATGGCGCTTTTCAAAAAGTCCCTTTCCTCATTTGCCTTATTCTTGGGGACGCTCGGGGCGGTTTCATTCTATATCGCCTTCCTCTCGCACACAACGGTTTTTGAGTCGCTTCGCATGAGATCCGTCGACAGCCTTTACCGCTGGAGGGCAGGCCATGCGCAAAATTCCCAGGCGCTTTCTCAGATCGTCGTGATCGGCGCCGACGACGACTCCTTTCACAAGATCAACCGCCGGTGGCCGTGGCCGCGTCCTGTGCACGCGGTTTTTCTGGATAAACTCGAGGCGCTGGGTCCGAAGGTCGTCGCGCTGGATTTCGCCTACATCGGAAGGAGCGAGGGTGAGCGCGTGGACGAGTGGCTGGCCGAGGCCATCGGCAAAAACAGGAACGTGATCCTGGCCAGCTATTTTACGGAGGGCGGGAAACACCTTTTGCCGCTCGATCGGTTTCACGAAAAGGCGCTGGGGCTGGGTTTCGCCAATAAAATCGAGGACGCCGACGACGTCAACCGGCGCGCCTCCTTTCAAGTGCCGCTCGAGGGCGGGCGGGAGAAAGTGCCCTCCCTGTCTTTGGCGGCGGTGAGCGCCTTCGCCGGAAAAGAGATTGGGATTCCTCCCAATAGAGGATGGCAGTCCTACCGCTATTCCCCTCAAAAATTTTCTTACATCCCGTTTTGGAAAGTGGTCGCGGGAAAGGCGGATGAGGGGCTTGTCAGGGGCCGGATCGCGGTGGTGGGCGCGGTGAGCCCGTCCACCCACGACATTCATCCCACGCCGCTGGGTCCCATGGCCGGCGTTTACATTCACGCCAACGAGGCGGCCTCGCTTCTGGAGGGGGATTTTGTCCGCTCGGGCTTTCTGGATCACGAGTGGATTTTCCTTTTGATGCTGGCGGCTTTCTTTTTCGCGATCTTTTCCCGGATGGATCTGCTGAAGGGATTTCTCGTTTTACTCGCTCTGGGATTTTTGCTCGTCGCCCTTTCCGGTTTTCTGTTCACGCGGATGAACGTGCTCATCGAGCCTTTTTCGCCGGTTTGGGTTCTGGCGTTCGTCTACGGGGTCTGTCTTCTGCGCCGTTCCCTTTCCGCGTATCTGGAAAACAGGGCGCTTCAGCGGCAGGTGGTGATGGACCATTTGACGGGGCTCTACGGATACAAGTACCTTTCCCTTCGCCTGGGCAGGGAATTTCAAAATTCCTCGGCCGAGTTCTGCTACGTGATGGTTGACATTGACAAATTTAAGGATGTGAACGATTCCCACGGCCACGAAACGGGAAATGCCGTGATCGTCGGCGTGGCGAAGATCCTTAAAAACGGCGTGCGCGCCAGCGACGTGGCCGCGCGCTACGGGGGGGACGAGTTTTGCCTCATTCTTCTCAATTGCGGCCGGCCCGCGGCGGAGCAAACGATGGAAAAAATCCGCAAATCCGTCGAGAACGCCTCATTTAAAAGCGAGTACGGGGATTTTCACGTGACGGTGTCGATCGGCGTCGCCTGCCGGAAAACGGTGGACGCGAAAACCGCCCAGGACCTCATCACCTTCGCCGACAAGGCCCTCTACCAGGCCAAGCTCGGCGGCCGCAACAAAATCTGCGTGTATTGACAGAAGGCGCTCCGGCAGGTATACTCTGGCGGATTGTCGGAATTTCAAAGACCTTTTAAATAGGCCCCGAGAGGCCTGCAAAGGGAGAATGTGAGTAAACTCGTCCTCGATGCTCCGTCCATGGAGCGCGCCGTGGTCCGCATGGCGCATGAAATCCTCGAACAAAATAAAGAGATCCCCGATTTGGCGCTCGTTGGCATCCAGCGCGGCGGCGTCATTTTGGCCAACCGCCTCTGGAAGGCCATCGAAGCCATTTCCAAAACCAAACTTCCGCTGGGCACGCTCGACATCAATCTCTACCGCGACGACCTCACGCGCGTGGCCGAACAGCCGGTCATCCGCAAAACCGATATCCATTTTCCGATCGACAATAAAATCGTCATCCTCGTCGACGACGTCCTCTACACCGGCCGCACGATCCGCTCGGCGCTGGACGCGCTGATTGATTTTGGGCGCCCGAAGCGGATGGAACTGGCGGTCCTCGTCGACCGCGGGCACCGCGAGCTTCCCATCCGCGCGGATTTCGTGGGGAAGAATATTCCGACGAGCGAAAAAGAGCTCGTGCACGTGCGCTTCACGGAGAGCGACGGCAAAGACGAGGTGATTGTCAAATGACAGAAATCAGAAGTCAGAAATCAGAAGACAGGGAAAAGAAAAAAGGCTGGGTGAGGAAAGATCTTCTTTCCATTGAAGAACTGTCGAAAGAGGAAATAGAGCTTGTCTTGAACACGGCGGATTCATTCAAAGAAGTGTCCGCGCGCGACGTGAAAAAAGTGCCCGCGCTTCGAGGGAAAACAATCGCCAATTTATTTTTTGAATCTTCCACGCGCACGCGGACCAGTTTTGAAATCGCGGCCAAGCGCCTGTCGGCCGACATCATCAATTTCTCCTCCTCGGGCTCCAGCGCCTCCAAAGGCGAGAGCCTGAAAGACACCGCGAAAAACATCGAGGCCATGCACGTCGACACGATCGTGATGCGGCACCCTTCCTCGGGTTCGGCGGAATATTTATCCAAGTGCGTGAAGGCCGGCGTCGTGAACGCGGGAGACGGGATCCACGAGCACCCGACGCAGGGACTGCTCGACCTTTTCACGATCCGCGAGCGGAAAAAAACGCTCGAGGGGGTCAGGGTGTGCCTCGTGGGGGACATCCTTCACTCGCGCGTGGCGCGTTCGAACATCTGGGGACTCAAAAAAATGGGCGCCCGGGTCACCGTGTGCGGCCCGCCGACCCTCATCCCCGCCAAAATTGAAGAATTGGGAGTGGAGGTCAGTTATGACCTCGATAAAATCATTCAAGAACAGGATGTGCTGAATATTTTAAGGATTCAGCTCGAGAGGCAGCGCGGCGCCTTTTTTCCCTCGATCCGCGAGTACGCGGCCGAGTACGGCATTTCCAAAGAGCGGCTCCGCAAAGCCAAGCCGGACGTCATCATCATGCACCCCGGACCCATCAATCGCGGCGTGGAACTTTCCTCGGAGGTGGCCGACGGCGCGCATTCGGTGATCCTGGATCAGGTGACAAACGGAGTGGCCATACGCATGGCGGTTTTATTTTTGACAACGGCGATGGACAAATGAAAACCCTCATCAAAAACGGACACGTGGTCGATCCGAAAAATAAAATAGACGCGGTGATGGATGTTTTGATCGAAAACGGCCGCGTGAAAAAAGTTTCGAAGAAAATCACCGAGACCGCCGAGCGCGCGCTCGACGCGAAAGGGAAAATCGTCTGTCCGGGGCTCATCGACATGCACGTGCATTTGCGCCAGCCGGGGTACGAATACAAAGAAACGATCGAGACCGGCCTGCGCGCGGCCGCCAAGGGCGGTTTCACGGGCGTGTGCCCGATGCCGAACACCAGCCCCGTCGCGGACCGGCGCTCGGACATGTAGTTTATGATCGGCGAGGCCGAGCGGCTTTCGCTCATTCGCCTGTGGCCGGCGGGGGCCGTGACCTTGAAACAGGAAGGGAAAGAACTCACCGAGTTTGGGGAATTGAAAAAAGGCGGGGCGGTGGCGCTCTCGGACGACGGCCGGCCGATCTCGGATTCGCAGATCCTGCGGCGGGCGCTCGAGTACGCGAAAAAATTTAACCTCGCGATCCTCGCGCACTGCGAGGACTCCGGGCTTTTCTGCGGCGGGTGCGTGCACGAAGGTTTTGTGTCGACCAGGCTCGGGCTTCCCGGGATTCCGGCCGAGGCCGAGAGCGCGGAAGTCGCGCGCGACATTCAACTGGCGGACCTGACCGGCGGCCGGCTCCATTTTTGTCATATTTCCAGCAAAAAATCGCTCGACCTCATTCGTCAGGCCAAGGCCGCCGGCTCGCGCGTCACGGCGGAGACCTGTCCCCATTATTTTCATCTCACGGACGAGGCGGTTTTGAATTACAACACCCACGCCAAGATGAATCCGCCGCTTCGCACGCGCGAAGACGTCGAGGCGGTGAAAAAGGCTTTGAAGGACGGCACGATCGACGTGATCGCGACGGACCACGCGCCGCATTCGGAAAGCGAAAAGGCGGTGGAGTTTGACCAGGCGCCGTTCGGCATCATCGGTCTCGAGACGTCGCTCGGGCTTTCGCTCGGGCTCGTGGCCGAAAAAGTTTTGACGCTGACCGAGCTTGTCACGAAAATGTCGGTGAAGCCCGCCGGGATCCTGGGTCTCGAGGGCGGCCACTTGTCCGAAGGGGCTGCCGCGGACATCACGGTTTTCGATCCGGAAAAAGAATGGGTGGTGGAGAAGGAAAAATTGGAATCCAAATCAAAAAACTCGCCGTTTTTGGGATGGAAATTAAAAGGACAGGCGACGGACGTTTTCTGCGAAGGGCGATGGGTGTTGAAAAATGGCGAAATTGCGTAAGCCGCGGGGTCGGAGGCCTGTGGCACCCAAGGGTCTGACAGCAGGCGGTGCCAGAGGCCTCCGACCCCTACGACCCCCGGCCATTCTCGCTTTGGAAGACGGGGAGGTTTACCGCGGCCGGTCGTTCGGGGCCCAGGGCGAAGCCCGCGGCGAAGTCGTTTTCAATACCAGCATGATGGGCTATCAGGAAATTCTCACCGACCCTTCCTATAAAGGGCAGATGGTGTGCATGACCTATCCCTTAATCGGGAATTACGGTGTCAACCCCGAAGACGTCGAATCCAGAAAACCGTTCGTGGAAGGGTTCATCGTGAAAGAGGCCAGCTCCATCGTCTCCAACTGGCGCGCGACCCAGGACCTCGGGAGCTATCTCAAAAAAAACCGCGTCGTGGGGATCGAGGGCGTGGACACGCGGGCGCTCACAAAACATTTGAGAGAAGAGGGCGCAAAGAAAGGCATTATTTCGACGAAAGATTTGAATGAAAAAAGCCTGGTGAAAAAAGTAAAGGCCTCCGCGGGCCTGGTGGGCCGCGACCTCATCAAGGAAGTCACCTGCGAAAAAGCCTATGACTGGAATAGGACGGGAAAATTCCGCGTGGTCGCGATCGATTCGGGGATCAAGCTCAATATTTTAAGGAGCCTGGCCGCGCGCGGGTGCCGCGTGCGCGTCGTGCCGGCGACCGCGACCAAGGAAGAGATTCTCGCGTTTAAACCCGACGGGCTTTTTCTCTCGAACGGGCCGGGGGATCCCGAGGCGCTTCCGTATATCGTGAACACGGTGAAAAGTTTATTGAATGATCTGCCCATTTTCGGGATTTGCCTGGGGCATCAAATTTTGGGGCAAGCGTTCGGGGGGAAGACATTCAAACTCAAATTCGGCCATCACGGCGGAAACCAGCCCGTGATTGATCTCAAAACCAGAAGCGTCGCGATCACCGCGCAGAATCACGGCTTCGCGGTGGACATCGGCTCGATCCGCGACAAAAACGTGGTGATGACGCACGTGAATCTGAACGACAACACCTGCGAGGGGATGGAGCATAAAACGCTTCCCATTTTTTCGGTCCAGTACCACCCCGAGGCCGCGCCGGGGCCGCATGACGCGAGCCATCATTTTGACAAATTTATAAAATTAATGGAAAAAAGTGCCTAAACGCACCGACATTAAAAAAATTCTCATCATCGGCTCGGGCCCGATTGTCATCGGGCAGGCCTGCGAATTTGATTACTCCGGCACGCAGGCCTGTAAGGCCCTCCGCGAGGACGGTTACGAAGTCATTCTCATCAATTCCAATCCCGCGACCATCATGACCGACCCCGAAACCGCCGACCGCACGTACCTTGAGCCGATCACGGTCGAGTTTCTTGAAAAAGTGATCCGGAAAGAGCGGCCCGACGCGATTCTGCCCACGCTCGGCGGGCAGACCGGCCTCAACACCGCGGTCCAGGCCGCCGAGAAAGGGATTTTCAAAAAATACGGCGTCCGGATGATCGGCGTCAATCTCGCGGCGATCAAAAAAGCCGAGAACCGCGAATTTTTCAAAAAGGCCATGCAGAAGATCGGGCTCGACCTGCCGCGCTCGGGCCTGGCGCATTCCCCGAAAGAGGCCCTTCAGGTTTTGAAAAAGATCAAACTCCCCGTCGTGATCCGGCCGAGCTTTACGCTCGGCGGCACGGGCGGCGGCATCGCGCGGACGCTCGAGGAATTCAAAAAAATCGCCTCCTACGGCCTCCAGCTTTCGATGACGCGCGAGATTTTGATCGAAGAATCCATTTACGGATGGAAGGAATTTGAGCTCGAGGTGATGCGCGACAAAAAGGACAACGTTGTCGTCATCTGCTCGATTGAAAACATGGACCCGATGGGGATCCACACCGGCGACTCCATCACGGTGGCCCCGGCGCAGACGCTGACCGACCGCGAATACCAAAAGATGCGCGACGCGGAGATCGCCTGCATCCGCGAGATCGGCGTCGAGACCGGCGGGTCGAACATCCAGTTCGCGCTCAACCCCAAAAACGGCCGGATGGTCGTGATCGAGATGAATCCGCGCGTGTCGCGCTCGTCGGCGCTGGCCTCGAAGGCGACGGGTTTTCCCATCGCCAAGATCGCGGCCAAACTCGCCGTGGGTTACACGCTCGATGAGATCCCCAACGACATCACGAAAAAAACGCCGGCGAGTTTCGAGCCGACGATTGATTATTGCGTCGTCAAGATCCCCCGCTTCGCGTTCGAGAAGTTTCCCGGCGCCGATCCCACGCTCACGACGCAGATGAAATCGGTGGGCGAAGTGATGGCCATCGGGCGCACGTTCAAGGAGGCCTTTCAGAAGGGCCTGCGCGGCCTCGAGATCAAAACACACGGGTTTGAATCGAAAAAGGCCTCGGGAAATTTGGCCGAGCACCTGGAGCGCCCGAACGCCGAGCGCGTGTTTTACCTGAAGCGCGCGATCGAGGAGGGGATGGGCCTCAAAAAAATTCACGCGCTCACTCAAATCGACCCATGGTTTTTGGAAAATTTATTTGAAATCGTGCGTTTCGAAAAGAATTTGAAAAAAAGTTCAAAAAAAGCGATCGATAAAACCCTTTTGCGCCGCGCCAAGGAACTGGGTTTTTCGGACATTCAGCTCGGAGAAATTTTTTCGAAAACGGAAACGGACATTCGGAATTTCAGGAAAAAATGGGGGATCCTTCCCGCCTACAAGCTCGTCGACACCTGCGCCGCGGAGTTTGAGGCCTTCACGCCTTATTATTATTCGACCTACGAGGCCGAGGACGAGGTCGCCGTTTCGTCGAAGAAAAAAATCATGATCCTGGGGGGCGGTCCCAACCGCATCGGGCAGGGGATCGAGTTTGATTACTGCTGTTGCCACGCGGCGTTTGCCCTCAAAGAAATCGGTTATGAGACCATCATGGTCAACTGCAACCCCGAGACCGTTTCGACGGACTACGACACGTCGGACCGGCTCTACTTTGAGCCGGTGACGCTCGAGGATGTCCTCAACATTGTGGAAAAAGAAAAACCCGTCGGTGTGATCGTGCAGTTCGGCGGACAGACGCCTCTCAACCTGGCCCTGGCGCTTCACCGGGCCGGCGTGCCGATCATCGGCACGAGTCCCGAGGCCATCGACCGCGCCGAGGACCGGAAAAAATTCAAGGCGCTTTTGGACAAACTCGGCCTCCGCCAGCCCGAGAGCGGCGCCGCCGTGAATATAAAGGAAGCCAAGGCCGAAGCCCGGCGCATCGGTTACCCGGTTTTGGTGCGGCCTTCCTACGTGCTCGGCGGCCGTGCGATGGAGATTGTTTACGATGAGGCCGCGCTTGAAAATTACATGAAAAAAAACGCGGTGGAGGTGACGCCGGACCGGCCCATTTTGGTCGATCAATTTTTGGAAGGCGCCAAAGAGCTCGATGTCGACATGATCTCGGACGGCGAGACGTTTGTCGTGGGCGGGGTGATGGAGCACATCGAGCAGGCGGGCATCCATTCCGGCGACAGCGCCTGTTCACTGCCGTCTTATTCATTGAAGGGCGCCGTGATTGAGGAAATAAAAAATCAGACGCGCGCGCTGGCGCGCGAATTGGGCGTGGTGGGGCTGATGAACGTTCAATTTGCCGTCAAAAACGGCGCGATCCATGTGCTCGAAGTCAACCCGCGCGCCTCGAGGACCGTTCCGTTTGTTTCCAAAGCGATCGGCGTGCCGCTGGCCAAGCTCGCGGCCAAAGTGATGGCCGGAGAAAAACTAAAAGCCCTCGGCTTCACGAAAGAGATCGTTCCTCCCTACATTTCCGTCAAAGAAGTCGTCCTGCCTTTTGTGCGGTTCCGCGGCGTCGACATTCTTTTGGGGCCCGAGATGAAATCGACCGGCGAGGTGATGGGGATAAGCGGTGATTTCGGCGCGGCGTTCGCCAAGGCGCAGATCGCCGCCGGCTCGTCACTGCCTTTGAACGGAACGGTTTTTCTGAGCGTGAAGGACAAGGACAAGCCGCTCATCACGGACATCGCCCGGGATCTTTACGGAATGAATTTTAAACTCGTCGCGACCGAAGGCACCGCGAATGTCATCCGCAAAAGCGGCATTCCCGTCCGCGCGCTCAAAAAACTTCAGGAAGGCAGTCCGAACGTCGTCGACCTCATCAACGCCTCGAAACTGTCCCTGGCGATCAACACCGCCAGCGGCGAGCGCCCGCGCAAGGACGAGGTGGTGATCCGCTCGTACGCGGTGTCGCGCGGCGTGCCCTGCGTCACGACGATGGAAGGGGCGCTGGCGTCGCTCGGCGGCATCCAGGCGATGAAAAAAAGAGGGCTTGATGTTTTGTCCCTGCAGGAAAGGAACCGATGCATCGCAAACGGTGCCTGATTGTTGAAAATAAAAAGACAGCGCCCGGCCACTGGGTGATGAAACTGCGCTGTCCCGAGATCGCCCGCGCGGCCGCGCCGGGCCAATTTGTTCAAATATTGTGCGCGGACACCCTCGACCCGCTTTTGCCGAGGCCCTTTAGTTTTTTAACCGCGGACTCAAAAGACATTTCGATCCTTTACCAAGTGGTCGGGAAGGGCACGAAAATTCTTGCGGCCTTGAAAAGAGGAGAAAATTTGTGGGTGTTGGGGCCGCTGGGGAATGGATTTTCGATCTGTCACCTGTCTACTGACTACTTGCTTGTCGGGGGAGGTGTCGGTATTCCGCCGCTCTACCATTTAGCCCGGACTTTTATTCACAAAAATAAATATTCACCGGCGGACATTCATGTTTTTCTCGGCGCGCGAAACAAATCGCTTCTCCTCTGCGAAAAAGATTTCAAAAAGTTGGGAGTGAGCGTGTACGTGGCCACCGATGACGGTTCGAAGGGGCATAAGGGGTTTGTGACCGAGTTGCTGCTTGACCGGACCGCGTCCGTAGGTAGAAAAGTGTACCGGACGCGGTCCGCTAACATTTACGCTTGCGGCCCCACGCCGATGTTGAAAACGGTTTCGGCGCTCGCTCAAAAATATGACATTCCCTGCGAAGTGTCGGTCGAGGTGCCGATGGCTTGCGGGTTTGGGGCTTGCTTGGGGTGCGCTGTGAAAGTTAGAGGCTGGAAGTTAGAAGCCGGAAGCAAGGCTCCGAACTGCCGATTTGCGATTGGGTGTGTGGAAGGGCCGGTGTTTCAGGCCAAGGAGCTGGTATGGGATTGAATTTAGAAACGACGATCGGAAGGCTCAAATTAAAAAACCCCGTCCTCGTCGCCTCGGGCACCTTCGGGCACGCGAGAGAATTTGAAAAAATAATCGATTTGAAAAGACTGGGCGGGATTGTCACAAAAACAATTACGCTGAAGCCCCGTTTGGGAAATCCTCCCGTGCGGATCGTCGAGACGCCGGCGGGGATGCTGAACGCGATCGGCCTGCAGAATCCGGGGGTTGAAAAATTCATCGGGGAAAAATTGCCGTACTTGAGAAAAATCGGCATTCCGATTATTGTGAGCGTGATGGGCCACAGCGTCGAAGAATTTGTGAAAGTTGTCGGGCGTTTGGAATCGGAAAAAGGATTTGATGGTTATGAATTGAATTTGTCTTGTCCGAATGTCAGGTATGGCGCGTCCGCCACTAAAACATCGGCGAGAATGTTTGCGCACGACGCGGTCATGATCAAGGAAGTCGTCTCGGCGGTGAGAAAGATGACGCAAAAAACATTGATTGCGAAGCTCGGGCCTGATGTTTCAGATATTGGCGCCATGGCGCTTGCGGCCGAAGAAGCCGGCGCGGACGCCGTGTCGCTCATCAACACCTTCGTCGCGATGGCGATCGACGTTGAAAAAAGAAGGCCCGTGCTGGGAAACATCACCGGCGGGCTCTCGGGGCCCTGTGTCCGTCCGATCGCGGTGCGCATGACCTGGGAGGTTCATAAAAGAGTGAAAATCCCGCTTCTGGGAATGGGCGGCATCATGGACGCGCGCGACGCGCTCGAGTTTTTGATTGCCGGGGCAAGCGCCATTCAGGTCGGAACGGCGAATTTCATGAATCCCCGCGCGTCGGTCGAGATTTTAGAGGGCCTGCGCGCGTTCATGAAGAAAGAAAAGATCGGCCGCATTCAAAATTTGATCGGTTCATTGAATTCCGATGAATAAACTCATCGTCGCGCTCGATGTCCCAAATTTAAAAGAGGCGGAGACACTCGTCAAAAAACTTTCGCCGCAGGTGGGGATTTTCAAAGTGGGGAAGGAACTTTTCACCGCCGCGGGTCCCGGCGCGGTCGCGATGATCCATTCCCACGGGGCGAAGGTGTTTTTGGATCTCAAATTTCACGACATCCCGAACACCGTCGCGGCCGCCTGCGAAGCGGCTTCGCGTCTGGGAGTTTTCATGATGAATGTCCATGCCTCCGGCGGAAAAAAAATGATGCAGGCCGCCTCCGCGGTGAACCCCCGGCCGATCCTTTTGGGAGTGACCGTCCTCACCAGCCTGTCCGAAGAAGATTTGAAGGAGGTCGGCGTGCAGAAAAACCTGAAAGAACAGGCGGCCTCCCTGGCGCGGCTGGCCGAAACGTCGGGATTGGACGGCGTCGTGGCCTCGGGGCGGGAGATTTCCCTGATCCGCGAAACCTGCGGCAAAAAATTTTTGATCGTCACGCCCGGCGTGCGCCCGGCATGGGCGGCGCAAGGGGACCAGAAAAGGATTGTCACTCCCAGAGAGGCCATGACGCTTGGCGCCGATTACATCGTGGTGGGGCGTCCGATCACGCAGGACCCCTCTCCCGCGGAGGCGGCGAAAAAAATACTGGCGGAAATCAGCTAGCGCGTTATAATACCGCGGTCCTTCCGAGCGGGTGTCTCAATCAGTCATGTCAATAGCCAATCACGAAAAGGAGAACGCAGTGAGTTTATCGGAGCAGGAATTGTCTCTACAGCTTAAACGGATCACCGATCACCTGGGGTTTCTCGAGAAAAAACTCGACACCCTGATCGAACAGTCGCGCGCGCCGAAACCCTTTAATCGTTTCGGCAGCGGCCCTCATCGCTCCCACAGCAGGCCGGGCTACCCCGCCCGCCCCGCCGGCGCCGGCTGGCAGCACGGCCACCGGCCGTCTTCACACCGCCCGCCGAGGCATGACAACCGCTAAGGACAAAAATTATTTCCTTTTTCTCAAAGAGCTCGTCCGCCTCGAGGAAAAAGAGGAAAATGAGGAAATCCAAAGCGAGTTTTTGAATCTTTCCCCTCAGGAAAGACAGCTCCGCGGAAAAGCGCTTCTCGGACTTTCGCTTCGCGAAAAACATTTCAGTCCCGCCGAACACAGCCTGGCCACTTTTTGCCTGAAAAATAAAAAGCCCCTGCCGCTTTTCACTCTCGAAACCGGCGACATCGTGAGCCTCTATGCCGAAAATCGAAAGGACTCCGACTATCCGGCGGGCACCGTGTACGAAAAAACGAAAGATTCGATCACGGTGGCCTTTCATTCGGCCCTGCCCGATTGGGTGGAAAAAGGCGCGACTCACCAACTGCACAAGTCACTCAACCGCGCCACTTACAGGCGCATGCTGGAGGCGCTGGACGCCGTTCACCAGACGCAGAACACGCATTTGGCGGTTTTTAGGGACATCTCTCTGGGATTGGAAAAGCCGCGTTTGGAAACATCCGGCGGCGAAAAGATCCGCTGGTTCGACAAAACGCTGAACGCCTCCCAGCAAAAAGCCGTGAGCCGGTGCCTGGCCGCGCGCGACGTGGCGCTCGTGCACGGGCCTCCGGGAACCGGAAAAACAACGGCGCTGATTGAAATCATCCGCCAAAGCCTCGCGGAGAGGAAAATTATTTTTGTGACGGCTCCCAGCAATACAGCCTGCGACAATCTGCTCGAACGCCTGGTGGCCTGCGGCATGAACGCCCTGCGCATGGGGCATCCGGCCCGCATCGGCGAGCCTCTGCGCGAGCACACGCTGGATTTTAAACTGGCGCTTCATCCGACGGCGCGGTTCATCGTTCAGGCCGAGCGGGAGCTGGGGCGTTTGAAAATTCGAAGTGAGATCAATTTTAAAAAACAGGAAATCAAAAATTTGAGAAAGGAAATCTTTGATCGCGTGATGAAAGAGGCCGAGGTCATCGTCGGCACTCCCGCCAGTCTCCAGGACCGGGCGCTGCGCGAAAAAAGTTTTGACCTTCTGGTTTTCGACGAGGCGACTCAGGCGACGGAGCCGATCAGTTGGATCCCCATGACCCGCGTGAAAAAGGCGGTGATGGCCGGGGATCATTTCCAACTGCCGCCCACGGTGCGTTCGAAAGAGGCCGAGGAAAAGGGGCTTGGCGTGACGCTTTTTGAGCGGCTTTATGAAATCCTCGGCGCGGAATTTAAAACGCTTCTCGAGCGCCAGTACCGGATGAATGAAAAAATCATGGGATTTTCCTCGCGGGAATTTTATGACAACAAACTCGTGGCCGACGAGTCGGTGCGCGCCTGGACGCTTTCGACTCTGCCGGGGGTGGAAAAATGCGCGGCCACGGAAGAGCCGCTGGTGTTTATCGACACGGCGGGAAAAGGTTTTGAGGAACGTCTCGAGCCCGGAAGCGAGAGCCGCTACAACGCCGAGGAGGCGGGCCTTGTGCTGGACGAGCTTAAACGAATGCTCGGGCTGGGCGTGCCGCCGGAGGACATCGCCGTGATCAGCCCCTACAGCGCGCAGGTGCGGCTCCTGGCAAGCCTCTCGCCGGATCCGTCAGTCGAGATCGACAGCGTGGACGGTTTCCAGGGCCGCGAAAAGGAGCTGGTGATTGTCTCGCTCGTGCGTTCGAATCTGGAAGGGGAGCTCGGATTTTTGAACGACACGCGCCGCATGAACGTGGCCATGACCCGCGCGCGGCGCAAACTCATCGTGATCGGCGACGGCGCGACGCTGTCTTCGCTCAAATTTTACAAGGACTTCATGAAATACGCCGAGGAGGCCGGCTCCTACCACACCGCCTGGGAGTGAGTCAGGAGTCCGAATTTTGTTGACAAACTGGCAATTTTCGTTGAATATTTAAACCATGAAATACATCCAAAGGATACTGGAACCGAAGATCCGGCACACGCTTCGCCGCAATAAAAGCGTGCTTTTGTTGGGCGCGCGGCAAACGGGGAAGACGACGCTTCTTCGCCGGTTCCCCGCCGATTTGTCAGTTTCTTTTGTTCAACCGGATGTCCGGCAGCGTTATGAGAAATCCCCGCATTTCCTCAAAGGAGAAACGGAGGCCCTTTCCGGGAAAATTTCAAAACGGCGGCCGCTCGTGGTCCTGGACGAGGTTCAGAAAGTGCCGGATATTCTGGACGTCGTGCAGGATTTGATCGACCGGGGGAAAGCGAATTTTATCCTCACGGGTTCCAGCGCCAGAAAACTTCGGCGGGGGGCCCGGGTGAATCTGCTTCCGGGGCGTGTCGCGGCATTCAAAGTGGACCCCTTCAGTTTATCGGAATTTCCCTCAAAAAATCTGAGCGAGCGGCTTCTTTACGGCTCTTTGCCGGGGATTCTCTCCGTCTCCGGAGCCGAAGACAGGGAAACGGATCTGGAATCTTATGTGACGACTTATCTTGAGGAAGAAGTGAGGGCGGAGGCGGTTGTGAGAAACTTGGGGGATTTTGCGAGATTTCTTGAGCTTTCGGCCTCTGAATCAGGGAATATCGTTAATTTGCGGAAGCTGTCCCAGGAAATCGGTGTTTCTCATACAACGATAGGCGCTTATTACCAGATTTTGGAAGATTGCTTGATCGCTGAGAGAATAGAACCTCTGACACAAAGCAAAACCCGGAAAAAACTCACGCGTTCCCAGAAATATTTATTTTTTGATTTGGGTGTGAGACGCCTTGCCGCGCGCGAGGGCGCCAAACCCTCGCGGGACACCTTGGGAAAAATTTTTGAACAATTCATCGGTCTTGAGCTTTTAAGAAGCGCTCATGCCGTTGGGCAGGGTGCGCGAATACGGTTTTGGCGCGACCCCGACGGGCCGGAGGTGGACTGGGTCATTGATCAAAACGGCGCCTACACGCCCGTCGAAGTCAAATGGACGGAAAATCCCGTTTTGAGCGACGCGCGCCATTTGGAAATTTTTCTTTCGGAATACGCCGCTTCCGGGACGGGATATTTGGTGTGCCGGGTCCCGGGAAAAATAAAAATGAGCCGTCGCGTGACGGCTCTCCCCTGGCAAATGGTGGATGAATTGGTCTAGGAATGTTACAATTAAAAAAGTGACCGAAAAAGAAATTCTCAAAATTTTTAAAGACGAAAAGGCGCTCCTCTCCGGGCATTTTTTGCTCTCGAGCGGCCTGCACAGCCCGAACTACATGCAGTGCGCGCTTCTTTTGCAGAAGCCGCCCCTGGCGGAAACCCTCTGCAGGGCCCTGGCCAAAAAAATTTCCCTGAAAATCGATGTCGTGATCGGCCCGGCATTGGGCGGCATGATCGTCGCGCACGAAATGGGCCGCGCGCTAAAGGCGCGTTCGGTTTTCGCCGAACGGGTGCCTGCCTCGCCGGCAGGCGGGGACGGAAATTTCGTGCTCCGCCGCGGGTTTGAACTGAGGAAAAACGAAAAGGTGCTCGTCGTCGAGGACGTCGTCACCACCGGCAAATCCACGCGGGAGGTGATGGCGATCGCCGAGGAAAAAGGGGCGGAGGTGGCGGGGGTGGCCGCGCTTGTCGACCGCAGTGACGGGGCGGCGGTGTTCCTCCACGATTTTTATTCGCTTCTTAAAATTCACATCCCCGTTTACAAACCCGGAGACTGCCCGCTCTGCCGCGCGGGAAAGGCGGCGCTCACCAAACCCGGGAGCCGCGGATTAAAAACCGAAGGAGAGCGCTCATGAGAAAAATGATTCTATTTTTATTTTTTGCGCTGGCCGGCCACTCGGCAATTGCCGCCGAAAATAATTCCCGGGAGCCGCGCGCCGAGGAGGCCAAAAAGGCCTACGAGACTTATTTGCAACAATTGAAAGATTTGAACGGCCAATACAAGCAGATCACCGCCGACGTGAAAAAGGTTTTGAAGGACGAGGACATCCCCGTCTGGGATGAGGAAAAAGGGGAACTCGGGTTCACGCGTTTTAAGGAAAATGCCCCGCCGACGGGCGCCCGCGTGAAGGAATCCGAAAAGGAAATGGTCGTGAGCCTGGAACTGCCCGGTTTGAAAAGGGATTCCATTAAAGTCAATTTGGTGGGTGAACGAAAATTAAAGGTCAGCGCGCTCAAAAAGAACGACGCCGAAGCCAAGTCCGTCGAGCGCGAGGTCGAGCTCCCCGCGTCGGCCGACCCCAAAGGAGTCCATGCCCGGTACGAAGACGGCGTCCTCACGGTCTGGCTGTCCAAGGTTCACCCGGTCGAGAAGGAAATGCCGATTCCCGTCAATTGACAAAGCGTTAGGCCCTTGTTAGAATGACGCCAACTTGATTAGAACAAGGGTGTTATGACCGGGAAGCGGGACGCTTTTTATGCGCAGGTCAAACAACTGGGCGTCCTGACGACCATTCCCATGATACTCCTCGTGGGTCCGGCCATCGGGTTTTTGGCGGGCGGCTGGATCGATCGCAAGGCCCGTTTGTATCCGTGGTTCACCATTATTTTTATCGCGCTCGGCTTCATCGCCTCGGGGCGTGAGGTCGTCTGGCTTTTGAAACGAATTTCAAATGATTCCTAAACTTTTTTTTCAGGGCGTTTCGAGAACGGGTTTTGCGGTGTGTTTGGCCGCCGGGCTTGCGGCGGGATTTGGGTGGAATTGGAAGGCGGCCCTCGGGGTGTGGGTGGGCGCCTCCTGGATGTTCGTGAATCTTTTTTTCCTCTTTAAATTCATCGAAAGACCCAAAACGTTCGCCTTTGCGGTCGTCAAATTTCCGGTGCTGTACCTGGCCGGGTTTTATATTTTGAGAACAAGATTTTTTTCGCCGGTCAGCCTGCTCGCGGGCCTGACGGCGTTCCTGGCGGCGTTTCTGATCGTGTGGGTGCGGGGGCGGCTTTGCACATCCTGAATTTCGTTCATCTGATCGCCGAGACATTTCATCAAACGCCGATCTCCGGGTTTCTCGAACGGTTTGAAAATCGGATTTTTGGAGGCCTCGTGATCGCGCTCTTGACGGCTGTTTTTTATGCCGCCTCGCGCGGCGTCTCGCGCGTGCCGGGGAGACTGCGCGCGGCCTGTGAATGGCTGGTCGAGTCCCTCGACGGTTTCGTGTGCGGCATCCTGGGACCCGAGGGCCGCCGGCACACGCCGTTTTTGGGCGCGCTCTTTCTTTATATCTGGACGATGAATCTGGTGGGGCTGGTGCCGCTCATGCATTCGCCGACGGCCAATGCGATGACGCTTCATGCGGGGCCCATTACGATTCCCATTCCCACCACGACGGCGGCCTTGGCGCTCCTGGTATTTTTTTACGTGCAGTTCACGGGCATCCGCGAACAGGGGATCGTGGGCTACCTCGACCACATGGCGGGGAATCCCCGCGATGCGTTTGGTTTCGCGCTCATGCCGCTCATGTTTGTCATTCACGTGATCGGCGAGCTGGCCAAGCCGCTCAGCCTCGCCTTCCGGTTGTACGGCAATATCTGGGGGGAGGACGTGCTCCTGGCTGTTTTCATGGGGCTGGGGATCGGGATCAGTTTCATTCCGATTCCCATTCATTTTCCGTTCTTATTTCTTGCGATGGTGACAGGCACCATCCAGGCTTTTGTGTTCACATTGCTCAGCACGGTGTATCTTGCGATGGTGCTCCCGCACGGCGGGCGCGCGCATGCGCCGGCGGGGCATTAAATTGACAGGGGGACAGACACGATCATGAATTATCAAACCGCATTGGCTGCATTTCTTCCGCTGGCGCTGGGCATCGCCGCGTTCGGCTCCGCGCTGGGTTTGGGCAAGGCCGTGGCAGGCGCCATGGAGGCGACGGCCCGCCAACCCGAGGCCTCGGGCAAGATCCTCGTCAACATGATGGCCGGCTGCGCGCTCATCGAGGCGCTGACGATCTACGTGCTCGTCGTGGTGTTTGTGTTGTCGGGGAAGATTGTCTGATTAAAAATGGAAAACGGCAAGATCCTCAGTGAGATCCTCGTCCAGGTTTTCGGATTTCTCGTTGTCTTCTGGGTCCTCAAGCGTTTTGCCTGGAAGGGACTTCTCGGCGGCATCGACGCGCGGCGAAAATCCATCGAGGAGGCCTTCGCGCGGCTGGAATCGGAACAGCGTAAGGTCGAGAGCCTAGAAAAGGAAGTCCGCTCGCGGCTTGAGCGCATCGAGCAGGAGGCCCGCGCGAAGATCCAGGAAGCCGCCGCGCAGGGGGCGGGTCTCGCCAGGGACATCCAGGACCGGGCGCGCGCCGACGCCCAAAAAATGGTCGAGCGCGCCCAATCCGAAATCGAACAGGATCTGGCGAAGGCCAAAATATCGATGCGCAATGACTTGGTGACCATCTCCTCTTTGATTGCCGAGCGCATTTTGCGCGAGAAGATCGACGAAAAGGAACAGGGCAGGCTCGTCGACCGTTTTTTGAGCGAAGTGGGAAAGAGCTAGCGGATGCAGGAGTTTGTCGCCTCCAACCGGTACGCCCAGGCGCTTTTTGAAATCGCCCGCGGCATGGGCAGGGACCAGGCGGTGGAGGATGAGCTGGAGGCATTTTCGGCCGCGCTCAAGTCTCAGCCCGATATCGAGAAGTTTTTTTTGAATCCATCCTTCACGGTGGCGGAAAAAAAACGCCTGCTGGACCGTCTTTACGCGCACGACGAGGGCCGCGGTTCCGTCGCGCGGGTGATGGCCGGTTTTTATTCTCTGCTGTTGGAAAAAGGGCGATTTCCGCTGGCGCATGAAATTGCCGTGGCTTACAAGCGCATCTCGGACTTGGCCCAAGGCGAAGGGGTGGCGGAGGTCAGGACCACGACGCCCTTGAGCGCGACGGTCGAGACAAGGCTTGTCGCGGCGCTGGAGCGCATGACCGGCGAGAAAATCGTTTTAAAAAAGAAAACGGATCCGGCGCTCGTCGGCGGCATCACGGTGCGCCTGCGCAACAAATTTTTTGACGGATCGGTGGCGGGGCATCTTGAAAGATTAAAAACGGAGCTATTGGGCACATGGCATTAAAACCGGAAGAAATCACCAGTATTCTGAAGCAGGAAATCAATCAATTCGAAGCCGGCGTGAAAATGGAATCCACCGGCGTCATCCTCTCGATCGGCGACGGCATCACGCGCGTGTACGGCCTCGACGACTGCATGGCGGGGGAGCTTTTGGAATTTTCCACCGGCGAACTCGGTATTGCGCTCAATTTGGAAGAGTCGAACGTCGGCGTCGTCCTTTGCGGGGATGGTCACGGATTAAAGGAAGGCGACATCGTGAAGCGCACGGAAAAAATCGCCAGTGTCCCCGTCGGCAAAGGGCTTTTGGGCCGGGTCGTGGACGCGCTCGGGCGTCCGCTGGACGACAAAGGGCCGATCGTCGCCTCGGAGACAAGGCCCATCGAGTTTAAGGCGCCGGGCGTTTTGTCGCGCCAGTCCGTGAAAGAGCCTTTGCAGACGGGCCTCAAGGCCGTGGACGGGATGATCCCGATCGGGCGCGGGCAGAGAGAGCTCATCATCGGCGACCGCCAGACGGGAAAAACCGCGCTCGTCGTCGACACGATTTTGAATCAAAAGGGAAAAGACGTCCACTGCGTTTACGTGGCGGTGGGACAAAAGGCGTCGAGCGTTTTGTCGGTGGTGAAAACCCTGGAGGCCCGCGGAGCGATGGGTTACACCACCGTGGTGAGCGCCCCGGCGGACGTCGCGGCCACGATGCAGTATTTGAGTCCGTACACGGGCGCGGCGATCGGGGAATATTATCTTTACAACGGCATGCATGCGCTCGTGATCTACGACGACCTCACCAAGCACGCGGCCGCCTACCGGGAACTCTCGCTTTTACTCCGGCGTCCGCCGGGGCGCGAAGCGTTTCCGGGGGATGTCTTCTACCTTCATTCCAGGCTTCTCGAACGCGCCGCGAAACTTCGCGATGATTTGAAGGGCGGAAGCCTGACGGCCCTGCCCATTATCGAAACGCAGGCCGGCGACGTGTCGGGCTACATTCCCACCAACGTCATTTCCATCACGGACGGGCAGATCTATCTCGAGGGGGATCTTTTTTATTCCGGTGTCCGTCCGGCGATCAACGTCGGGCTTTCGGTTTCGCGCGTCGGCGGCAACGCGCAGACCAAGGCCATGAAAAAAGTGGCGGGCAAACTCCGCCTGGACCTGGCGCAGTACCGGGAGCTGGCCGCGTTCATGCAGTTCGGCTCAGACATGGACAAGGCCACGCGCGAACAGCTCGACCGCGGTTCGCGGCTGGTTGAAATTTTGAAACAGGGCCAATACGCGCCGATGACGCTCGCCGAGGAAGTGAGCATTCTCTACCTCGGCACGAAAGGGCTTCTCGACGACGTGCCTCTGGAAAGGATCCTGGAATTTGAAAAAGGTTTCCATCAATTTCTGAAGGAAAAATATCCGGATGTCGGCAATGACCTGGAAAAACAAAAGGACCTCACCGATTCGATCGGCCAGAGGCTGGACAAGGCCGCCGGCGAATTTAAGGCGCGTTTTTTGAAATAGCCATGGCCTCGCTCAGGCAAATCCGCAGGCGGATGAAGTCGATCGAGAATATCCATGAGATCACAAAGGCCATGGAGATGATCGCGGCGTTCCGTTTCAAAAAGGCCGAGACGCGCTTCATGAAGGCCAGGCCGTATTTTCTCGAGACGGAGAAATTGATCGCCGACCTTTCCGGCGCGGCGGGGGAGGTGAGCCACGCGCTTTTTGAAAAACGCGCGGTGAAAAAGAAAACACTCCTGGTCCTCGCCGCCGACAAAGGGCTTTGCGGTGCGTACAATACGAATCTCCTGCGCGCGGCCTTGGCGTGGCTGGCCGAAAACAGGGATTTTGAGACGTCGCTCGTGCCCGCGGGAAAAGTGGGCGTGGATTTTTTCAGGAAAAAAAACCTGCCCGTCCTCTCGGCGTACCCGGAGAAGACGGCCGTCACTTCTGAGTTCGCGAAAAAGATCACCGCGGACCTCGCTTTCCCATCCGGCTCAATCTCGAAAAGTTGCGTGTGGGGCGAGCGAAGATCTTCGATGCGCTCGTGGCCGAGAACATCGGGGTGAATGTCCACCATATCCCGATCCACCTCCATCCTTACTACCGTCGGACCTTTGGCTACCGGGAGGGGGATTATCCCGTTGCCGAGCTGTTCTACCAGAGGGCGCTGACGCTCCCCCTCTTCCCGCGGATGCGCCAGACCGATGTCGAAGATGTTGTGGAGGCCGTACGGAAGGTCATTGCCTACTATGCGGTCTGAATGGATCAGAGGGAGGATACCATTATGATCATATACATGAGGTACTGCAGACGTTGCGTTATGCCGGAAACGAAACCCGACCTGTTCATTGATGAAGAGGGGGTCTGCAGTGCATGCCGTTCTTTTGAACAGCGAAGAGACATCGACTGGAACGCTCGCAGTGATGAATTGCTTCGCATACTCGAGCGTTACCGTTCAAAAAGTGGCGGCAACTATGATTGTGTGATTCCGGTCAGTGGAGGGAAGGATAGCCACTTCCAGACCCTGCGTATGCTAGAACTAGGAATGAACCCCTTGTGCGTCACAGCAACCACTGACAAA
>JACPWF010000010.1 GCA_016197155.1 Candidatus Omnitrophota bacterium
ATGTCACGGGTTTGCCGTAATATTTTGAATTGGAATAATTGTCCGTCGTCACCACCGCTCCGTCAAACACGGCCCCCGCGAAAAGGCCGCGGCTCCGCGAGTAGGCCAGGATGCCTGTCCTCAGTGAAATATCCGTGGCCATCTGCGATTCGCGCCCGATCGGCCCCGCCGCGAAGGACGCGTCCGCCCCCAAAGTCATTTTGGTCCTGAGGAGATTGTTCAGGCCTCTCTCGTTCATGACGACCAGAATGAGGTCCGTGGCCTGGATGCCGATCTGCAGGCCCCAGTTGCCGCCGACCACCGTCGAAAACGCGGGCGGCCCCCATTGGCCGTCCAGCCCTTTTTTTAAAACGACGCCCTGGCCGAAACGCGCGCCGAAAACAAAACCGCCCTTGATCATCGTGGGATAGATCGCGATGGCCTTGCATTTGCCCAAAAGTTCTTCGGGGATGCTTTGGTCGGGCGAGACCATCATTTCGTTTAAAACTTTATTGGCTTCGGCGATCCGGTGGTCGAGCGGCTCGTCCGCGGCATAGACCCCGGCAGAAAAAATCCCCACAGCCGCGGCGACGGCCGCCAAAATAAAAATAATTTTTCTCTTTACGCCCATTATTTCTCGCCCATCGCCAAAACCGGCGTCACGGGCCTCGTCGCGCCGCCGACTTCCGATTTCACGGGCAGGTGAATCTCCGACGCCAAACCCAGCACCCATAAAAGTTGAATCGTCCGATAGGTGATGTCGATTTCCCACCAGCGCATGCCGTGCCGCGCCGAGCGCTGAAACGCGTGGTGGTTATTGTGCCAACCTTCTCCGAACGTGAGGAGCGCCACCCACCAATTGTTTTTCGACTGGTCCGTCGTCTTAAAAGAACGGTAGCCCCAAATGTGCGACGCCGAATTCACGAGCCACGTGCTGTGGTAAACCACCACCGAGCGCACGAACATCCCCCACACCACGTACGGCCATCCGCCCATCGCGTAGAGAACAGCCGTGAGCGCCACGGCCGGAAGCATGTGATAACGGTTCAAAAAAACCAAAAACCGGTCGCGAGCCATGTCGGGGACGTAGCGCTTGTATAAATCAAACTCGGCCAAAAATTTCTCGCGCCCGAAAAGCCACGCCACATGCGCCCACACAAAACCGCGCAGGGGGCTGTGCGGATCCTTTTCGGTGTCGGAATAGGTGTGATGATAGCGGTGCGCGGCCACCCAGGAAATGGGACCGGCCTCTCCCGCCAGACACCCTAAAATCGCCAGAAGATACTCGAGCGGCTTGGGGATCGCGTAACTGCGGTGAGTGAAATAGCGGTGATAACCGAGGCAAATCCCCACCCCTCCGGTCAGCCACCACAGGAAAAGGCACACCCCGAGCGCCTTCCAGCTGAACGTGAAAAAACCCGCGATCGCGCCCACGTGCATGAACACGATCCAGCCCAGAACCGTCCAGTCGTCCACCGTTGTGAATTTTCCTCTTCGAATCAAAACAACCCCCTGTTTGTGGTCATAACAACCTGCTCCGACCCTACTCTACAAGTTTACCATAAAAAATTTACTGCGGCGAGTTTTTGTCAAACGTTCGCGGGGCTGGAAATGATTTCATCGAGCCTGTTTTTTAAAACAGGCAGGACTTCGGAATATTTGAAGGAGCCGATCACTTGCGATTTTTGCTTCAAGGTCACCTGCGACGGGCCGCACCACACGCCGAGGTCCGCGTCGTCGGTTTCGCCGGGGCCGTTCACACGACAGCCCATGACGGCGATCGTGAGTTTGTGGTCTTTGGCGTAGGCGGTCATTTGTTTCACCTCCATCGCGAGCCTCACAAAATCCCCGTTTTCCACGCGCGAGCAGGACGGGCAGGAGATGATGTTGAGTCCTTTTCCAAAATCCGGCACGGAAATAAATTTGCCGGCGTGAATGTCTTTCAGAATTTGCCGGCCCCAATAAATTTCCTGCCACTTGTCTTCGTTGGTCAATGTCAATGAAACGCGTAAGGTGTCGCCGATCCCAAAGGGGATCAATTTTTCAAACGCCAGGCGGGTTTTGATGACGCCGTCCGGCAAAAGCCCCGCCTCCGTCACTCCCAGATGAATGGGCACGTCCGGCCGCCGCCCTGAAAAAGCCTGGTTGCACGTCACCACTTTTTCCGGGTCCGAATCTTTGAGGCTCACGAGATAATTTTCAAAATGAAGCTTGTCGAGCCAATCACAATGCCACGCCGCGCTCTCGACAATGGCCTTCACGTGGTCGCCGTGATATTTTTCTAAAAATTCGGGAGCCACGGAGCCGCAGTTCACCCCCACCCGCAAAGCAATCCCGTAATTTTTAGCGATGGAAACAAGCCATTTGACTTTATCTTCTATCGGCCTGTCTTTTTCCAAATGATGCAAGTGACCGGGATTGTAACGGATTTTATCGACGTGCGGAGCGACAAGTTCCGCCAGGGGAAAATTTTCCTGAAGATCGACGGCCAGGCGCGCCTTCGTGTTTTTCCGGATCTCGGCGAGGCCCTCGACGTCTTTTTTATTGTCGACGGCGATGCGGATGAGGTCCGCGCCTTTTTCCTCGAGAGAGGCGATTTGCCGGAGTGTGGCCTCGACGTCGCGCGTGTGCGTGGCGCACATGCTCTGCACCGCTATCGGCGCGCCGCCGCCTATCGTCAGATCCCGGACCTTTATTTTTCTCGTCTTCAAACCCAAACCGACCCCTCTCGCCCCATGCAATAGTGTTATAGTGCTATAGCACTATATACCTTATTTAATGGGGGAATTTAGGAATTTGTCCCCTGCCCCTGGGTCATCGGACAGCCCCCTCTAGAGGCCATCGTCGGACAGCCGCCGGCGGCCTTTAGATACGCACAGCGCATCGCCCCGCACACGATCGACAACGCCGCCGCGATCATCACAAAAATCCCGATCGCCTGCCCGAGGAGCTTGACTCCCTCTTTTTCTTTACCCGCGCCCGTGTAAACCAGATACCCCACTCCGAGCGCGATCAACCCTCCCGCAATGAACATGGATCCCCCTTTTTTTAATGATTTCGGCAATTATACACGACAAAACGGAATTTACCTAACGGGGGCAAAAAGTGGTGCCGAGGGGCAGAATCGAACTGCCCACGCCTGCCTTTTCAGGGCAGCGCTCTACCACTGAGCTACCTCGGCTAAAAACTTAACTTAAATTTTCTCAGGGCAACGCTCCCTGCCTGCCGGCAGGCAGGTACCACTGAGCTACCTCGGCATGGTGGAGAAAGTTTAAATCATTTTTGGGCAGGACGCAACTCAAACCTCAAATCCGCCCCCGGCGCCCGCTTAAAAACGGGACGGACCGCCGTCCTTTGTCCTATCGTCCAGCAACATCTTGATCGCTTTAAAAACCACCTGAAACTGTTGATCGTACTTTTTTTCCATCGCCTCTATCTTAAGGAAAATATCCCTGTAGGATAACGAAGCTTCTTTGAGTTTAACAAATGTCCTGATAATTTGAATATTCACAAGAATGGCGACGCGACTCTTCAAGACGCTGGAAAGCATCGCCACTCCCTGCTCGGTGAAAACGTAGGGCATTTTTCTGAGACCTTTTCTTTCTTTGTTGGATATCACAATTTGTGACATCCAACGCCGAACTTCTTCCTGATTTAACTGAAACATAAAATCTTCCGGAAAGCGTTCGGGATTCCGCCCCACCGCCTGATTTAAAGTTCTTGTCTCAACGTTGTAAAGCAAGGCCAGATCTCTATCCAACATGACTTTTTTTTGACGAATAACATATATTTTAGACTCTATCTTTTCGGACGGCATCAATGCCGGATGATGTTTTTTAGACACAGCTCAAGCTCCTTTTGTTTTGAAATATGAACGATTGATATTTATTTCGTTCAGATGAGCTGAACTACTTGGACGCTTAAAGATAGGGAGTCTTGGAAAGAATTTCTTTTAACCGCTCCGCGGGGCGCGCCAAAATGGCCCGCCCGCCTTTTTCGACGATCGGGCGCTGGATCAGGTCGGGATATTTCACCATGAGGTCAATGAGCGCGTCTTCGGAAAGTTTTTTCCCGTCGAGTTTTAATTTTTTATAAATCTCCTCTTTCTTCCGCAAAAGCCCCTCCGCCGAAATTCCCATTTTTCTCAAAAGCTCTTTCAGCTTCGCCTTCGGGATCGGGTTCACGTAATAATCCACCGCGTCGAAGTCGACGCCGCTCTCTTTCATCGCCGCGTAAACCTGGCGGCAGGTCGTGCAGGTCGGTTTCTGGTAAACCGTTATCTTTGACATTTTCGCTCCTTAAGCTAAATCCTTATTTACTTTCTGATGACCATGATAGAATACACGAAATGCCAAAGATTAAAAATATTCTGATCGGGGCCGTTCTCTGCGCGGGGTTTCTGCCATGGCCGGCGTTCGCCGACGACAGACTCTCGGAAGAAGCGCAAAACCAGATCAGCTCGCAGGCCGATCTGCTCCGTGAAGAAACCCGGTCAAAACAACCGCGGAAAGAGGCCGCTCGAGCCCAGCCCTACGCGCCCAAAGAATTGCCGCCTCTCGAAGAAGAAAAGGGCCCCGAGTTTTCCCTCAGGCAAATCAGGCTTGAGGGCAACCGCGTTTTTTCGGACAAAGAACTGAGTCGTTTCCTGAAATTACCCACGGACGGAAAACTTTTCTTACGGGATCTGCGTGCCATGGCCCGCGAGATCACAAGTTTCTACCAATCGCAGGGCTACACCACAAGCCGCGCGTACCTGTCCGAAAAAGATGTCGAGAGCGGCGTGGCCACCCTCCATCTCCTCGAGGGCAAGGTCGGAAAGGTCGAGGTCACCGGAAACCGTTATTTCCGGGACCGCGTTTATCGCGACGGGATCCATCTGGGGAGAGACAGGGTGTTCCGCTCCGAAGATCTGGAAAACAGCCTCTATTTCCTGAAACAAAAACCGGACATCCTCGACGTGAAAGCCGAAGTCCTGGAGGCCGAGGAGCCGGGCGTGTCGGATATTTTTTTGAAAGCCGAGGACTCACGGGCCGCGCACCTTTATTTCGATTTCAACAACCACGGCACCAAGCTCACGCACCGGTCCCGCTTCGCCGAACATTTTGATCATAACAACTTTCTGGGCCACGGCGACATCCTCAACACCGCTTTCGTGCAAACACAGGAAGGATCGGTGGACGGCGCCTCCGGTTTCTACAGTTTTCCTTTCGAGCAAACGGGCACGACGCTGAGTTTCGGAACCTCCTACGCCAAAATAAAACTTGTGAAATACCTGAGGAGCAGTGAGGTCAAAGGAAATTATCTGAGTTTCTCGCCGGGCCTCACGCAGTCCCTCGTCAAAAAACAGTTTTTTACCGCGGACGCCTTCGTGGGACTGGACGTCAAGGATTCCAAGACCGATATCGACGACTTGAAATCCAGCTTTGACCGGATGCGTGTTCTAAAAGCCGGGCCTCAATTCTCATTTGAAGATCCTGCCGGAAAAAACTTTCTTTCCGGCCATATTCACCAGGGCCTGCCGAGCCTGCTGAACAGTTCCAAGGAAAATGATTCGCTTGCCAGCCGTTTTGAGTCCGGCGGGAAGTTCACCTATTACACGGCGGAGTTCACGCGGCTTCACCGCCTTCCCCATTCTTCTTTTTTGGTCCTGAAGGCAGGGGGACAATGGACCCGGGATTCGCTCACGGCGGTTGAAGTTTTCCGCGCGGGCGGGGCAGGCTCGGTGCGCGGATACGCGGAATCGGATTCGGTCGGCGATTATGGTTATCTTTTTTCGTCGGAGCTCAATATCCCGACGCCGTTCATCCCCTCCGAAATGAACGTGCCGTTCACGCATAAAAAATGGGGTCAGGCCCTGCGCTGGGTCGGGTTTCTGGACGGCGGCAACACCTACGTCCGCGAGCGTTCGCGCCCCACCGTGGTCAAGAACCGGTCTCTTTTGGGAGCGGGTTTCGGAGTGAGAGTGGATCTGGACTACACGTTTTCTCTTCAACTGGACTTCGGCTGGCCCGTGGGCGACAAACCCTTTGACGCCAAACCGCGCCAGCTTTATCTGGCGTTGAAGGCAGGTTTTTAATTAAAGCAGGTCTTTTGAAATTCTCAAATCTTTCGCGATTCTGTCGTAATCAATGGCGGGCGAACTGACCACAACCTGTTTGGCGCCGGCGGCGGGGATCGTTTCGAGTGTTTTCCCTTTCAGGGTGTCCACAAAAAGAAGCTCATGAAGGTTCGCGATGTAGGCCTTCCCGCCCGTCGGCAGGGCCGCGAAGTCGTACGGATCGCCGACGTTTTCGATCTTGGAAATAAGCTTATGTGTTTTGACGTCAATCACTGAAAGGGAGTTCTCCCCGCGATTGCCCACCAGCAGTTTCCCGGCCACGGCCAGAATTTTGTGCGGCGACCGTCCGACGGGAATGCGGCCCAGTTCCTTGTGCGTTTTCGGATCCACGATGAGAACCGCATCGCTCTGGGCGTCGGTCACAAAAAGCTTTCCCTCACTAAAAGCGGCGCCATAGGGCGCCTGACCCGCTTTAAATTCCGAAAGTTTTTTTCCTTCCGCATCGTATTCCGACACCGTTCTGTCGAGGCGATTGACAATGTAAATCACGCCTTCCCCTTCCGTGATCGCGGTCGGCATGGAGCCTGATCGAAATGTCCGGGTGACCCGCCCGGTCCCGAGATTCACGATCGCGGCCTTGTCGTAAGCCGAATCCGTCACGTAGGCTGTCTTTCCGTCGTGACTGATCGCCAGACGGTTCCAGGAGCCCTCTCCGAGACCGGTCCGCTTTTTGATCGCGTAGGCGTGGGTGTCAATCACGGCGAGACTGCCCCCTTGCGAAATGGCATACACCTCCCCGCCGTCCGCGGAAGCGGCCAACGCCGAAGGGTTTTCACGAAATGTCTTTAAAAGATTGTGCGTGGTCCCTCTCAAAAAATACGGGCCGCTGGCCGCGTATGCCACGTGGTTGATGTCTTCCTGAACGGTCACATGGTTGCTGCCGGCCGGTTTGTGCATGATCACCCGTTCGCCCGGAAGCACTTGAAACTCATTATCCCCCGCCTTGATGCTCAGCTTGCTTCCTTCTTTAACGGCGTTTATTTCGACCTTGAATTTTTTTTCGGTGAATTGCTCTTCGTTGACGCCGCCGGATCCAGTTTTCTCAAAAGTAAAAGCGCGGCCCGGTATTTCCGGCACATAATGCGTGGAAGTTTGCGCCACTTCATTTTTGACAGACGGGCCTTCTTTATTTTCGGCCATCGGAGCTTTTTCGGTCTCTGGCGTACCAAGACTGTAACCGCCGCCGGACGCATCCGGTTGAGGGACAGTCATTGCCGCGGTGGTCACCGCCCCCGAAGAGCTTGAACTGCCTCCGGATCCCCCCGAACCGCCCCCGCCCCCGGCGCGGCCCCTACCCCCCGTATCAGGATCCGGCAACCC
>JACPWF010000005.1 GCA_016197155.1 Candidatus Omnitrophota bacterium
CATTATTATATATACATTTTCATTATTGTCTAAAACTAAACCATTTATTCGTAAAAAATATATATAAAAGGTTAAATGTTCCATGTAGATTTCTACATACGAGTCGAGCCGGTGATCGCGATCAACCGTTTTCCCGACGACACCGAGGACGACCTGCGGCTCGTGAGGGAATATTTCCAGTCCATCCCGGTGGAATGCGCCGTTTCCGAGGTCGTGCGGCACGGCGGCCGGGGCGGCGTGACGCTCGCGGAAAAAGTGTTGAAGGTGATCGCGGAGAAGCCCGCCAACTTCCGGTATTTTTATGATTTATCCGCTTCGCCCGAGGAGAAGATCCGGAAATTGGCGGTTGAATTTTACGGCGCGAGCGACGTCGCCTACACCGAAGAGGCGCAAAAGGACCTTGAGAGGATCCATAAATTAAAATTGGACAACCTTCCGATCAACATGGCGAAAACGCCGTACTCTTTTTCGGACGATCCCGATTTGAAAGGCGCGCCGTCCCATTGGAATCTGACGGTGCGGGCCGTCCGTCCTTACACGGGCGCGGGTTTTTTGGTGGCGCTTGCCGGTAAAATGATGCTGATGCCGGGCCTTCCCGCGCGCCCGATGCTGGAGGACATGGACCTCGCCGACGACGGGCGGGCGAAAGGACTTTTTTGAAACTGGAAAATTTTTTAAAAGAACTGGCTTCGTCAAAACCCTCGCCCGGCGGGGGGAGCGCGGCGGCCCTCACGGCGGCGACGGGGACAGCCCTTTTGGAAATGGCCGCGCGGATCAATCTGAAACGCCGCGCCGCGCCCGGCGCGTTCTCACGGATCGGCGCGCTCAGCCGTTTGAGAAAAAAAGCGGTGCGGCTGATCAGCCGGGACGCGGCCGCTTTCAAAAAAGTCGCCGGGCGCCTGAAAGGCAATAAAAACGACCCGCGCTATCAACGGGCGCTTTTGGCGGCCGCTAAAACGCCGCTTGAAATTTGCGAACTGACCCTTCAAGCCGCCGAGACCGGCGTCCATGAAATTCCGCGGACAAGCGCGTGGCTTTTGAGCGACCTGATGGAAGGGGGCGTTTTGCTCGAAGCCGCTTTCGCGGGCGGGCGGATGAACGTCGAAATCAATCTTCGTTCGCTCGCCGACGTCGGGATTCGGAAGGCCATTCAAAAAAAGATTGATCAATTGGAAAAAAGGATGAAAACTTGCCAAGCCAAGCTCAAATTCTAAACGGCAGGACCCTCGCCGCGAAATACGTTCTCGAGGCCAAGCGCGAGATCCTTCGCTTGCGCGAACCCCTCACGCTCGCCACCGTGCGGGTGGGGGAGTCCCAAGACGCCGTTCTGTACGCGAAGGCGCTTCACAGGCTTTTGAACGAGCTTTCCATTAAACACGCGGACAGGGTTTATCCCCGCACCATTCCAGAAAAGGCGCTTATCAGGGAAATTCAGAAGCTGAACCGGAACTCGCGCGTCACGGGGATCCTGGTTTATTCGCCTCTGCCCGCGCCGATCCGGCCGGCGGTGATTTTAAATTCGATTGATATTTTAAAAGACGTCGAGGGCCGGCGCGTCATTAACGGCGGGACGAGCCGCATCGTTTCGCCGACGGCGAACGCGGTTCTGCGCCTCATCGAAGCGGCCGCCCGCTCCGTCGAGGGCCGCGACGCCGTGATCGTGGGGCACTCGGATCTCGTCGGCAAGCAGGCGGCGATTTTACTTTTGGACAGGCACGCGACGGTCACGATCTGTCACGCGAAAACCAAAGACGTGAAGGCGCGCGTGGAAAAAGCGGACATCGTGGTGGCCGCCGCCGGACGGCCGCATCTCATCAAGGGCCGCTGGATTAAAAAGGGGGCCGTCGTGATCGACGTCGGCGAAAACATCGTGGGCGGAAAGCTCGTCGGCGACGTGGAATTTGAAACGGCGAAGGCGCGCGCCTCCTTCATCAGCCCCGTCCCCGGCGGCGTGGGCCCGCTCACGAACATCATGCTCATCAAAAACCTGATCCGGCTTCACGGCCTGCAAACGGAGAAAAATGGAAATCCCTGAAATCTTAAAAAAAGAAAAATTCGTGATCACGGCCGAGCTCGGGCCTCCGAAAGGCACGGACTTGAGTGGTTTTTTCCGCCAGGCGGAGTTTTTAAAAGGCCGCGTGCACGGGGCGAACGTCACCGACCAGCAGAGCGCCCTTATGAAGCTCGGGTCGCTGGCGGCGTGTCACCTGCTCAAAGATTTTGGGATCGAGCCGATCCTGCAGATCACCTGCCGCGACAAAAACCGGATCGCGCTCCAGTCCGAAATTCTCTCGGCGGCGGTGTTGGGGATTCACAACGTCCTCGTCCTGACCGGCGACCCCATTCAAATCGGCGATCACCCGGAGGCAAAGCCCGTTTTTGACATCGACGCGGCGGAGTTGATGGGTGTCATTAAAAAATTGGAGAGCGGCGCCGACATGACGGATCACAAACTCGAAGGCGCGCCGACGATGGCGATAGGCGCTGCGCTCAATCCCTGCGTGCAGGATGTGGACACAGAAATTTCAAAGACCAGAAGAAAAATTGAAAAGGGCGCCGAATTTTTTCAGACACAGGGTGTTTTTGATCCCGCGCTTTTTCTGCGTTTCATGGAACGCTACAAAAAAGAAGGGTTTACGGTGCCCGTTCTCGCCGGCATTATTCTTCTCAAGTCAGTCAAAATGGCAAACTTTATGAATGAAAAAATTCCCGGTATTTTTATTCCCAAAGAAATGATCGCGCGTCTCGAGGCGGCCAAAGACGCGAAGGCCGAGTGTATAGCCATCGCCTCCGAGACCATCAAAGCCATCCGGCCGCACGTCCAAGGCGTTCATCTTATGGCGATCGGCTGGGAAGAGCTAATTCCACAAATAGTCACCAATATCCACAAAAACTAAATTTTTGCTCACCTTAGGGACTGTCCCTTTTTGACCAAAAAGGGACAGTCCCCTTTGGTGCTAGTTGTAGCCGGGACCATCGGTGCGCATGGGCTGATCAAATCTCCGTTCCGCAATTCTCTTAAATAGGCTATAATTACTGGCTCTATGTCTATTGTCCGCAAATTCATCCAGGCCAAAAAAAATGGCCAAAAATTAACACTTCTGACCGCTTATGAAGCCTTGACGGCCGCCATGCTTGAGGCCGAGGGTGTGGATTGTCTTTTGGTCGGGGATTCAGTGGGAATGGTGCTTTTGGGTTATTCCTCGACGCTGCCTGTCACCATGGATGAAATGATTCATCACGCGAAGGCGGTGCGACGCGGCGCGCCAAAAAGTTTTGTGATAGGCGACCTGCCTTTAAAGGGCATTGAGCGCGGGCCTCGTCAGGCGCTTCAGTCTTCGAAGCGGTTTATGAAAGAAGCCAAATGCGATGCCGTAAAAATCGAATGGCATCCCGACGCGCTGAAAAGTGTGGCGCTGCTCGTGAAAAATAAAATTCCCGTCATGGCGCACATCGGACTCACGCCGCAGAATACCGGTGCCGGAGGAAAGTTTAAAGTGCAGGGTCAGGAAGCGCGTCGTGCGGCGGAGCTTTTGAAAGAGGCGCTTTTGTTGGAGAAGGCGGGGGTGTTTGCCGTGCTTTTGGAATGCGTGCCGATCCCGGTGGCGCGCGTCATCACGGGGCGTCTCAAGATCCCGACGATCGGGATCGGCGCCGGGCCGTATTGTGACGGACAGGTTCTGGTTTTTCAGGACATGATCGGGCTGTTTAAAAAATTTTCCCCGCGTTTTGTGAAGCGTTTCGCCGACGCGGATGCGCTGATGCGAAAAGCGGTGAGGCAGTACGCCGCGGAAGTCAAAGGCCGGATTTTTCCAAGCTCAAAAGAGGGTTTTTTGATGAATGAGAAAGAGGCGGATCTTTTCGGGAGAATGGTCGAATGAGGGTGAAGGCGCTGGGCATGATCTCGGGAGGGCTCGATTCGACGCTCGCGACGAAGATCCTGGTCGACATGGGCATCGAGGTCGAAGGGATCAATTTCTCGACCGGTTTCTGCGTCACCGAGCATTCACGGAATTTTAAGGACGAAAAAAAACCGCTCCGGCCGAATGAGGCGCTTCGCCTGGCGAATGAGCTCCGATTCAAACTCCACCTCATCGACGTTTCAAAAGACTACCTGCCGGTCGTGATCACGCCCAAGTACGGCTATGGTGCGAATCTCAACCCCTGCGTCGACTGCCGGATTTTCATGTTTAAGCGGATGCGGAAATTGATGGACGAATTTGGCGCGCAGTTCATGTTCACGGGGGAAGTGCTCGGCCAGCGGCCGATGTCCCAGCACCGTCAGGCGCTTAAAACCATCGAGCGCGACAGCGGGCTCGAAGGCCTGGTCCTGCGCCCGCTTTCGGCGGCCCTTCTCGACCCGACGGTCCCGGAGGTGAAGGGTTGGGTGGACCGCTCGCGTCTTTTGGCTCTCGCCGGCCGTTCGCGGAAGCCTCAGATGGCGCTCGCCAAAGAAACAGGGCTCGAGGATTATCCCCAGCCCGCGGGCGGTTGCTGTTACCTCACCGATCCCCAGTACACCGCGCGGCTCCAGGATTTTTTTGACCACAACGGCAAGGCCAATTTGACGAATGAAGACGTGATCCTGCTTAAGGTCGGCCGGCATTTCCGTTTTTCGGAAAATATCAAAGTCATCGTCGGGCGCAACGAGCGGGAGAATAATTTCCTGAAAGTTTACGAAAATGGCCGCCATGTTTTTCGCGTGCCCGAGTGGCCCTCGGCGCACATGCTGGCCGAGGTGAAGGGGGCGCTCTCGCCGGACGAGGTGCGCAGACTCGCGTCCATCGCGGCGCGTTATTCGGACGCCGAGGACAAGGGCCGCGTGGCCGTCGAACATTTGAATGGGGAAAGCGCCGAGATCCTGGAGGTGAGCTCCATCGAAGAGGCCGCGCTCGAGGCGTGGAGGATCTGACCGTGACGCGCTTTCTTTTTTGGTTTCACACGGGGCTCGTGGTGGCGGGGTTTGCCGGGCTCATCGTGGCGGCCGGCGCGGCGATCCTTTATCTTCTGCAGTCTTCCCAGCTCAAGTCCAGGCACCCGGGTAAAATTTCCCTCGAGCTTCCTTCGCTCGAGCGGCTCGACCGGATCCATTTCGAGTCGCTCAGCCTGGGCGTGGTTTTGTTTTCGCTGGGGATCGTCGTCGGGCTTCTCTGGGCCAAAAAATTGTCCCGGATGAATGAGCTGGCCGGGGACCCGAGAGTCATTTTGTCATTTTTCACCGCCGCGCTTTACTGGGGGATTTGGGCGGTGCGCTTCTCGGCCCTGCGGCGCGGGCAAAAGATCGCGGCGGGGACGGTTCTTATTTTTATTCTCCTTCTCCTCACATTCTTAAGCCCGCACCGCGGGATTTATTTTTCATAAGGAACCATGATGGAAATTTTTGTTTTGGGGCTCAATCACAAAACCGCCCCGCTTGAGCTTCGCGAAAAACTCAGCATCCCGAATCACAAGACCCAGGAACTTTTGCGGGTTCTCGGGGAGCGGCGGATCTTTGACGAACGGCTCCTCCTGTCCACCTGCAACCGCACGGAGCTTTACGGAGTCGACGGGGATGCGGGGCAGGCGGTCCTCGAGGCCAAAAAATTTTTAAGCGAATACTCGCGCGTGGATCTGGAAACGCTCGAGGAGAAACTTTACATCCTGCGACAGCCGGATTCGGTCGAGCACCTTTTTTCCGTCGCGTCGGGCCTCGATTCGATGGTGATCGGAGAAACCGAGATCACGGGCCAGGTGAAGGACGCGTATCTCGAGGCCCACAAAAATCAGCAGACGGGAAAAGTCCTGAACGCGCTTTTCCAGCGGTCCCTGCGCGTGGCCAAGACCCTTCGCTCCCAGACCGAGATCGGCGCGCGGAAGGTGAGCGTGGCTTCGATCGCGGTCGACCTGGCCGAGAAAATTTTTGGAAATCTGAAGGGCGTGCGCGTGATGGTGATCGGCACGGGCGAGGTGTCGACGCTCGTCACGAAGACCATGACCGCGAAAGGGGCCCTGCCGCTCATTGTGTCGAGCCGCCACTATGAGCGCGCGGCGGAGCTGGCCTCCCGGATAAACGGCGAGGCCATCCCTTATGATGAGTACGAGAGCCGGATCGAGGGCGTGGACATCTTGATCGCCTCGACCTTGGCCGCGCGTGTTTTGATTCACGAGCCCCAGGTCCGTGGCTGGATGCGCCGGCGCCATGAGCGGCCGCTTTTCATGATCGACCTCGCGGTGCCGCGGAACATTGAAACCGCCGTCGAAAAATTGGACAACGTGTACCTCTACAACATCGACGACCTCAGTGAAATCGCCGAGAAAAACAGGGCCTTCCGCAAAAGTCAGCTGGAGGATTGTTTCCGCCTCGTGAAAACCCAGACGCGGTATTTCATGGACTGGTTTCTCAAAGAATTTGACGCCCAATGCCGCGAACGGTCGTAAGGATCGGCACGCGGGGAAGCCGGCTCGCGCTCGCGCAGGCCGGGGAAATTCAAAAGAAGCTCCGGTCCCGTTTTCCGAAGACCATTTTTAAAATCGTGATCGTGAAAACGCTGGGGGACGAATTTCAGGCCGTTGAATTATTCAAGAAAAATAAAACCGGGGTTTTTACGGGCGCGATTGAAAAAAAATTGCTCGACGGATCGATTGACATGGCGGTGCACAGCCTGAAGGATTTGCCCACCGGGCTTCCGGCGGGACTCACACTCGCGGCGTTTCCCAAAAGACAGGACGCGCGGGACGCGCTCATTTCAAAAGAGCGGCACACTTTGGAGAGCCTGCCTTTGGGGGCCAGGGTGGGGACGGGGAGCCCCCGGCGCGGGCGGCAGATTCACCGGCTTCGTCCGGACCTAAAACTCGTGGACATCCGCGGGAATCTCGACACGCGCGTCGCGAAGGTGTTGAAGAAAAAGGATCTCGCGGCGACGGTGGTGGCGATGGCCGGACTTTTGCGCCTGAAAAAATATTTGCGCTACGCGCGGCCTCTGCCCGCCCGCCGTTTTCTTCCGGCGCCGGGACAGGCGGCGCTCGCCATTGAGATCAGAAAAAAAGACAACGATTTATTCAAGATGGCGCGAAGGCTGAACGATAAAAAAACGGAGCTTCAGGTGACGGCCGAGCGGCGGTTTTTGCGTGAATTGGGAGGAGGATGCCGTGTGCCGGCGGGGGTTTCGTCCGTTGTCAGGGGTTCAAAAGTTTATCTCAGGGCCGCGGTGTTTTCCGTGAAATCCGGGAAGATGATCAAAGCCGAAGGGACAAGCGTTTCAAAAATGGTCGCGACGCTTTTTAAAAAAGGCGCCCGAAAAATTTTGAACGAGGCGCGCGCGGCATGAAGCCGGGAAAAGTGTATTTGGTCGGGGCGGGGCCCGGCGACCCGGGTCTTTTGACCGTGAAGGCCCTGCGGCTCATCCGCGAGGCGGACCTCATTGTTTATGATTATCTGGCGAATCCCGATCACCTGCGCCACGCGAAAGCTTCGGCGGAAAAAATCTGCGTCGGCAGGAATTTCCGTCACCGCCGGTTGACGCAAGAGAAAATCAACCGGCTCATCATCCGCGCCGCGCAAAAAGGGCAGGCCGTCGTGCGCCTGAAAGGCGGAGACCCTTATCTCTTCGGGCGAGGAGGCGAGGAGGCGCTTTTTCTCCGCGCGCACAGGATTCGGTTTGAAGTGGTTCCGGGGGTCACAAGCGCGACCGCTTGCGCGGCGTACGCGGGGATCCCGCTCACGCACCGCGAGCATAGCGCGTCCGTCACTTTTCTCACGGGCCACCGCGCGCACGACGAAAACCTGGATTCGGTGAGCTGGGACGCCATCGTGTCGCTCGGCGGCACGATCGTGGTTTACATGGGTTTTTATAATCTGGAAAAAATCGCCGAGCGGCTCATCCAAAAAGGCAAGCCCGCCGCCACCCCTGTCTCGGTGATTGAATGGGGCACCCTTCCGCGCCAGAGGTCCTGCGACGGGACGCTGGCGAATATCGCCGCGCGCGTCCGGGAAAAGAAAATGAAGGCGCCGTGCCTCATCGTGATCGGCGAGGTGGTGGCTTTGAGAAAAAAATTAAACTGGTTTGAGAGGCTTCCGCTTTTCGGAAAAACGGTCGTGGTGACGCGCACGGCCGAAAAATCCAAAGTGTTCAGAGAAAAGTTGGCCGCGCGCGGGGCGGAGGTCATTGAGTTTCCCGTCATTGAGATCAGGCCCGTTTCGGACTTCTCGGCGATGGACGAGGCGATCCGCTCGCTCGAAGATTTCGATTGGATCATTTTCACGAGCCACTACGGGGTCCGGGCCTTTTTCGACCGGTTGCGCGCCAAACACGGAAAAGACGCGCGGGCGCTCGGCCGTACCCGGGTGGCCGCGGTCGGGCCCGCGACGGCCTGTTCGCTTGAAAGGCGCGGCGTCAGGCCCGATCTCTTGCCGGGCCACTACGAAACAAAGGCCATCGTGGACGCTTTCAAAAAGAAAAAAAATTTGAGAGGCAAATCGGTCCTGCTTTTGAGGACCGACATCGCGCCGCCGGATTTGGAGAGGGGTCTCAAGCGGCTTGGGGCGAAGACCACGCGCGTGACGGCCTACCGGACGCGCAGGCCCAGCGGCAGGCAGGCATGGCCCATGCGGGATCCCGTCGATTTTGTAACATTCACCAGTTCTTCGACCGCTCACCATTTCGTGAAAATCATGGGGCTTCAGAAAGCGAGAAAACTTTCCCGCAAGGCTGTTTTCGCGAGCATCGGGCCGGTGACAACCAAGACACTCAAATCCTACGGACTGCGCGTGGGTTGCGAGGCCAAAATTTATACCACGGATGGACTGGCGGCGGCCATACGATGAAGTATCCCATTCTTCGCTTGCGGCGCCTTCGGGAAAATTTTAAATTGAGAAATATTTTAAGCGAGCACGTGCTCCTCAAAAAAGACCTGATCCAGCCCATCTTTGTCAAAGAAGGCGTCTCAAGCGCCGTCGAAATCCCTTCGATGCCCGGCCAGTTTCAGTTTTCATTAAAAAGCGCCGCCCGAGAGGCGCAGAAAATCGAATCCCTCGGCATCCCCTCGGTGATCCTATTCGGCATTCCGGCAAAAAAGGATTCGAGCGGCCGCGAGGCGTTCGCCAAAAAGGGAATCATTCAAAAGGCCGTCTCCGCCATCAAAAAGAAATGCCGGCGCCTGCTCGTGGTCACGGATATCTGCCTTTGCGAATACCAAAGCCACGGCCACTGCGGCCATGTCCACAAAGGAAAAATCCTGAACGACCCGACTGTCGCGACGCTTGCGCGCGTGGCGCTCTCGCACGCGCGCGCCGGTTCCGACATCGTGGCGCCGTCGGACATGATGGACGGGCGCGTGGCCGCCATCCGGAAAATTTTGGATCAAAATAAGTTTGAACACACGCCGATCCTTTCCTACGCGGTGAAATACGCGTCGGGTTTTTACGCGCCGTTTCGCGAGGCCGCCGAAAGCGCGCCGGCGTTCGGCGATCGCGCGAGCTATCAGATGAATCCCGCGAGCGCCTCGGAGGCCCTGCGCGAGGCCGAGACGGATTTGAATGAGGGCGCCGACATTTTGCTCGTCAAGCCCGCGCTCGGATACGCGGACATCGTCTATCGGATCAAGGAAAAATTTCATTGCCCCGTCGGATGCTACAGCGTGAGCGGGGAGTACGCGATGGTGAAGGCCGCGGCACTCAAAGGCTGGCTCGACGAGAAAAAAATCGTGATGGAAACGCATCTGGGTTTAAAACGCGCGGGGGCGAATCTGATCGTGACCTATTGGGCGAGGGATTTGGCAAAATGGCTTTAAATTCTTGGGTGGAGGCGCAAAGGCATTTGGCCGGCGGGGTCAATAGCCCCGTCCGCGCGTTTAAGGCCGTGGGCGGCGAGCCGGTTTTTATTCAAAGCGGAAAAGGGCCCTACATTTTTGACAACCAAAACCGCCGCTACGTCGATTTCTGCCTTTCCTGGGGGGCCATTTTATTGGGCCACGCCTATCCGAGTGTCACGAGGGTGATCGCCCACCAAGCCAAAAAAGGGACGAGCTTCGGCGCGCCCACCGAGGCCGAAACGGCGCTCGCGCGCGAGATTAAGAAGGCCTTCCCGGGAATGGAAAAAATCCGCTTCACCAGTTCCGGCACCGAGGCCGTGATGAGTGCGGTGCGCCTGGCGCGCGGCGTGACCAAACGGGACCGGATCGTGAAGTTTGAGGGCTGTTATCACGGCCACGTGGACAGCCTGCTCGTGAAGGCCGGGAGCGGTTTGGCCACGCTTGGGCTCGCGGAATCGGCGGGCGTTCCGGAAGAGCTGGCGCGCCTGACGACGGTCCTTCCTTATAATGACGCGCGGGGGGCCCAAAAATTTTTCCAAAAAAATAAGGACATCGCCTGCGTCATCGTCGAACCCATTGCCGCGAACATGGGCGTGGTGCCGGCAAAGCAGGAATTTTTAGAAGAGCTGAGAAAGCTTACCAAAATAAATGACTCGCTTCTCGTTTTTGACGAAGTCATCACGGGTTATCGCGTCGGTTACGGCGGTGCCCAGCATCTTTATAAAATCGACCCCGACATCACGATTCTCGGGAAAATCATCGGCGGAGGGCTTCCCGTCGGGGCCTTTGGGGCGAAGGCCGGGATCATGGATCATTTGGCGCCGCTCGGGAATGTTTATCAGGCGGGGACTTTGTCGGGAAATCCGCTTTCGATGGCCGCGGGGCTGGCCGTTTTATCGGGCCTCTCCAAAAAATTCTACGCGCCGCTGAACGCCCGGACGAAAAATTTCCTGAGCGAGGCGCGCCTCATTTTCAAAAAGAAAAATAAAAAAGTCGCGATCCGCGAGGCCGGGTCGATGTTCACGACATTTTTTGAGGACAAAAGAACGGAAAATTTCCGCCGTTTCTTTCACCAAATGCTCTCGGCGGGCGTTTACTTTCCGCCGTCGGCGTTTGAGGCGAGTTTCCTCTCCGCGGCGCACACGGAGAGGGAATTGGACGGCGTTCTCAAAAAAATCTTTACCAAAATTTCATAGCAGGATAGTCTATACAAACTATGCCCGTAGCGGGACTGACCCTTAACGAAATTTATTCGCCCGTCAAAAAAGACCTGGAATCCTTTTCCGATCGGCTAAAGGGGGAGCTCTCCTCGGAGGACCCGCTCATCCGCGACATCCACGCGCACATCCTGAAAATGTCGGGCAAATTTTTACGCCCGGCGCTCACCCTTCTTTCCTCAAAGATCGGGACCCGCGAAAATCCGGACGCGGTGAAGCTCGCCGTCGCGATCGAGCTTATCCACACCGCGACCCTCGTCCACGACGACATCATTGACAATTCCGACCTCCGCCGGAACCAGCCCTCGATTCACGCCAAATGGGGGAGGGAGATATCGATCGTGGCCGGAGATTACCTTTACGCGAAGGCGTTCATGATGCTCGCGGATTTGAAGGACCCGTGGCTCAGCCAGGCGCTTTCGGCCTGCGCGCACGTGATGTGCGAGGGCGAGATGAAGCAGATCGAGACGCGGCGCGATTTTTTGATGAAGGAAGCGGTGTATCTCAAGATCATCCATCAAAAAACGGCGGCCCTTTTTCAGGCCGCGTGCATGGGCGGCGCGTATTTTTCCGGAGCGGATCCGGACACGATCAAAAAAATGGGCGATTACGGCTACCGCCTCGGGATGGCGTTTCAGATCGTCGATGATTGTCTCGACCTGGTCGGCGAAACGGAGAGGCTCGGAAAAAACGTGGGCCTGGATATTTATAAAAATGACGTGACCCTGCCGCTTCTTTATTTATTTCAGGATCTGGAGGGAGGAGAAAAACGGGTTCTTCTTTTGGAAATACAAAATCGGACGCCCCGCCTTTTCGGAAAAGTGCGTGCGCTGGCCATTCAAAAAAAATCAGTCGAGCGCGCGATGGCGCGCGCACACGACTACGTCCAAAAAGGGCTCGGGGATTTGGCCGGGATCCCGGGTTCGGCGCACAAAGAAAGCCTCGCCCATCTCGCCCAATACTGTTTGGAACGCTTCCAATAGCTCCCGCTTTTTAATAGAATTAGTATTGAAATAATGAATATTTATGGTATACTTTTAATATGGAATTTGAGTATAACCATGCGAAGTCGATTGCCAACCGCAAGAAGCATGGCATTACTCTGGAGGAGGCAACCGGACTTTGGTTGGCGCCATCCGTGCAGGTCCAGGCCCGGACGATCGATGAAGAGCGGTGGATGATGATAGGGAGGCTCGGCGGAAAGTTTTACTCCTGTGTATTTACGGTCAGGGGGAACACCGCTCGTTTGATTTCCGCGCGCAGAAGTCGAAAAAGCGAGGAGGCCATTTACAATGAAATCCGAAAGAATGGTTAAAGCGAAAAAATTCGATGCGCAATTTGACCAGGGCAAGGATGTTTCCGGTTACCTGGACCTAAGGTCCATCAAGATCCACCATCCCGTCCAGCGGATCAACGTCGACATTCCCAAAGACCTGCTTCAGAAAGTTGATGAGGAGGCCGCGCGGATAGGTGTTCCGAGGACCTCGCTTCTCAAGCTTTGGATCGCGGAGCGTCTTGAGCATTTAGCTGTTTGACAGGTCGAATGAAAACGGCTATCCTACCCTCTTGTTAAGGAGGGCCTGAATGTTTGGCATAGGAATGTCCGAGCTTTTGGTTATTTTACTCATCTGTCTCCTGCTCTTTGGCGCCAACCGCCTGCCGGAGATCGGCCGGAGCCTAGGCGAGGCGATCCGTGAATTCAAGAAAAGCATGAAAGAAACCGACGACCACGATAAGAAATAGTGTCGGCCTTGCCCCATCGTTTTCCCGTGAAAAATCCTAAGCGAGTCGTAGTGGCCATGTCCGGCGGAGTGGACAGTTCTGTCGCGGCCTGGCTTTTGAAAGAGGCCGGCCATGAAGTCATCGGCGTCACGATCAAGACCTGGTCAAACGACGAGTGCCGCGACGAAAAGTCCAAGGGCTGTTGCTCGATCCGCGACATCGACGACGCGCGCGCGGTCGCCAGGCGCATCGGCATCCCGTACTACGTCATGGACCTGTCGAGCGACTTCCGGGAAAAAGTGATCGATTATTTTGTCGAGGAGTACCTCGAAGGCCGCACGCCCAATCCCTGCATTGAATGCAACCGCCACATCAAATTCGGCGTCCTGCTCAAAAAAGCCGATGAGCTGGGCGCCCGATACGTCGCGACGGGACACTATGCCCGTGTGGGGTCGGAGGGGTCAGAGGCCTCCGACCCCGGCGGAAGGTATTTTATCCGCGAGGGAGTGGATAAGGGCAAAGACCAGTCTTACGTTCTGTTTGGCCTGACGCAGGAACAGCTTTCCCGCACGCTTTTGCCGGTGGGGGAGCTCCGTAAAAAAGAGGTCCGCGCGATCGCCGAGCGGCTGGGCCTGCGTGTTTTTGACAAGCCCGATAGCCAGGAGATTTGTTTTGTGAAAAAAAGCTACGGCGATTTTGTGAAATCCTACGCGCCGGAGCGCCTGCCGGGCGAGGGCGCGTTCGTGGACGGAGGCGGCCAAAGCCTCGGCACGCACGCGGGAAGCCACCTCTACACGATCGGCCAGAGAAAACGGATCACGGTGAAAAATCCCCACGGCTATTTTGTCACGGGCATTGATGCGGCGAAAAACACGGTGACGCTGGGGCCCGAGGAGGATTTGTTGACGGGGCAAATGACCGTGCGTAAAATAAACTGGGTTTTAAACCCCCGAATCGGGGCGGTGTCGGTGAAGATCCGCTCGCGCCACGAGAAGGCCGCGGCACGGATCAGGGAGACAGAGGGAGACTCGGCGCGTGTTTGGTTTGACGAACCTCAAAAGGCCGTCACGCCGGGTCAGGCCGCGGTTTTTTACGACGGCGACCGCGTCATCGGCGGGGGATGGATCGCATAAATTTTAGCCGGCGTAGCTCAGTGGTAGAGCGCGGGACTCATAAGCCCAAGGTCAGTGGTTCGATCCCACTCGCCGGCAATTTGCTTTGTTAGTGTGAATCAAGAAAAAATTGGGCCCAGTTTGTCTGCCGGCGGACAGGCCTGCCTGCCGACAGACCGGCTCAGTGGTACCTGCCTGCCGGCAGGCAGGGAGCGCGGGACTCATAAGCCCAAGGTCAGTGGTTCGATCCCACTCGCCGGCAGATTTTTCAATTTATTTTTCCAAAAGTTTAAATCTGTTTAAACCCGCTTAAATTCATATTCATTTGTCATCTTGATTTTTTTCTTCGCTGATGTATAATCCCTCCGCTTGCCCATTGTTTAAGTTTTAAAAAAGGCTTTTTCCAAAACGCAGGTCCACCCCAAAACGAGAGAAAATTGGCTAAAAGCATCTTGAAAAAAGTTTCACTCATCCTGGTTTTCTCGTTTTTTTTCGAACAACTCTCCTTCGCCAATCCCGATCTCAAGCCTCTCTCTTTTGATTTCACGAACAAGGACCAAAAGCTCTGGGCCAAAAGTGTTTTGCCGTCGATCCCCGACTCTGTCGCCACCATTGAGGATGCTTGGGTGGCGCCACACGTCATTGCGAGGAGGCCGCAGGCCGACGAAGCAATCTTAACCGCAAAGATTGCTTCGCCTTCGGCTCGCAATGACAAACTATTTATCCTCATCCAGGACGCCCACACCAATAATTCAGGCCAGCTTAACACCGCAAAGCTTTTAGATCTTCTTTTCCACAATCCACAATCCACCATCCACCATCCGCATTTCGTCTTCCTCGAAGCAGGCAGTGGCAACGAATCC
>JACPWF010000009.1 GCA_016197155.1 Candidatus Omnitrophota bacterium
CTCAGCAAAATGAAGCCAGGCGACGTGCCAGCCGTCGACGCCATCTGGGAAATCGCCCGCGCGGTAGTAGACGCGAGACCCGAAGACGCCGCCACGCTCAGCGTGGCGTGGCAATGGTTATCCGGCCTCAAAGTCCCTCCGCAGGTTTTATGGAGAATGATCAACCGACACGCAAAAATCTCCCTCATCCTCCGCTACCTCCTGGTGCCGGTGGTCTCTGTAAAACGTAAGCTTGCCCAGGAATTCCTCACTCGGCAGTACACCGCTTTTACCGCCTAAAAGGTGTCCTGAAAGATGTCAGACACCTTTTTGGACATTGCGCCTCTACGAATATTATTTTTTGGTTCTGTGGAGGCATGTTATAATTTCCCCTATGTTGCCAACCCCTTTAAACAAAAGAAGTTCAGAAGCTACCGCCGGCGATAAACGGGCTCCGGCGCGGGCGATGCTGAGGGCGGTGGGTTTTAAAGATGAGGATTTTTCCAAGCCTATCGTCGGCGTTGCCTCGACCTGGAGCAATTTAACTCCCTGCAACATGCACATCGATACGTTGGCGCGCGCGGCGGATGCCGGCGTTCGGGCGGCGCAGGGGATGCCGCTAACTTTTGGAACCATCACGGTGTCTGACGGTATTTCTATGGGCACACCCGGCATGAAATACTCGCTCGTGTCGCGTGAAGTGATTGCCGACTCTATTGAAACGGTGTGCAGCGCTCAAAGTTTTGACGGCCTGGTCGCTATCGGCGGCTGTGATAAAAACATGCCGGGCTGTCTCATGGCCATGGCGCGGCTTAACATTCCTTCTATTTTCGTGTACGGCGGCACGATCAAGCCCGGTTTTTGCGGAAGTGACCCCGTGGACATCGTGAGCATTTTTGAAGCGGTCGGGTCTTTCGGCACGCAGAAAATTTCCAGAGAAAAATTTAAAACCATTGAAGAAAATGCCTGTCCCGGCGCCGGTTCCTGCGGCGGAATGTACACGGCCAACACCATGGCCTCGGCCATCGAGGCGCTCGGAATGAGCCTGCCTTACAGTTCCTCGCACGAAGCGGAAAGTTCCGCAAAAAAAGAAGACACGAACGCGGCAGGACAGACAGTTATTTTTTTGATTCAAAAAAATATTCGGCCGCGGGATATTCTCACGAAAAAAGCGTTTGAAAATGCGATTGCGCTTGTGATGGCACTCGGCGGATCGACGAACGCGGTTTTGCATTTAATGGCGATTGCCAAAGAAGCCGGCGTGCCGCTAAAACTTGACGATTTTAACCGTATTTCCAAACGCGTGCCGCATTTGGCCAATTTAAAACCCAGCGGAAAATTTGTCATGGCGGACTTAAACCGTGCGGGCGGGGTGCCGGGAGTTTTAAAAATTTTACTGAATGCAAAATTACTTCACGGCGATACGCTAACAGTTACGGGAAAAACTTTGGCTGAAAATTTAAAAGAGGTGAAGCCTATTTCCGACACGAATATTGTGCGGCCGCTTTCCAATCCTCTGCATCCGACGGGTCCGATGGTGATTTTGCGCGGCAATCTTGCCAAAGACGGGGCAGTGGCCAAGATCGGCGGGTTAAAAATTTATCAGCACCGCGGACCGGCGCGCGTTTTTGATTCGGAAGAAGAAACGCTCGACGCCATTCTTGCCAAAAAAATAAAACCGAACGACGTCATCGTGATCCGCTACGAAGGTCCAAAGGGCGGGCCCGGCATGCGCGAAATGCTTTCGGTGACCGGCGCGCTAATCGGCGCGGGACTCGGCGAGACGGTTGCGCTTATCACGGACGGGCGGTTTTCGGGAGGCAGTCACGGATTTATGGTGGGACACGTGGCGCCTGAGGCGGCGATGGGTGGGGTGATTGCCATTTTGAAAAACGGCGACATGATTTCGATCGATGCGGAGAAATTATCACTTAACGTTGAGTTGACCGAAAAAGAAATAAAAGCCAGGCTCAAAAAATTAAAACCCTTTGTGCCCAGAATCAAAACCGGCGTGTTGGCAAAATATTCAAAGCTCGTTTCTTCGGCGTCTGTTGGGGCGGTGACTTCATGAGCGGCCGTTTTGTCGTGGTGGACGTCGAGACGCAAAAAGGATTTCACGAGGTCGACCGCAAAAAACTCCACCTTCTCAAAATTTCCGTGGCCTGCGCCTATGATTCCAAAACGGATTCTTATTTGTCTTTTGAAGAAAAAGAAATGTTGAAGCTCGAGGAATTATTGAAACAGGCGGATCTCGTCGTGGGTTTTAACGTGCGTGATTTCGACCTTGAGGTGCTGGCGCCTTATTTTGTGACGCCGGTGAAAAATTTCCCCGTGTTCGACATTCTCGTCGAATTTGAAAAAATCCGCGGGCACCGCATCAGCCTGCAGAGCCTGGCGCAGGCGACGCTCAATGTCTCCAAATCCGGGACGGGCTGGGACGCAATCAAACTTTATGCCGAGGGCCGCATCGACGAACTCAAAAAATATTGCCTCGATGACGTGCGGATCACGAAGGACCTTTATGAATACGGGATGAAAAACGGGCACGTGAAATTCATTTCGAACCGCGATTACCAGACGCACGAAGTGCCGGTCGCGTGGGGGAACGCCCTTTTGGAATTAAAAAAACAAAAAGAAGCCGAAGGCGCTTTTCCAACGAGTTTGTTTTAATGTCTTTCTACATCCGGATCTGGCAGGCCTGCGACGCGGCGGAGATCACCAAACATCTCCTCATCGTGGGCGACTTGACGGCGGACTGCGCGGCCTGCCGGGAGCTGGGGATCAATTACGCGGCGGCCAAGGCCTGCCCCAAGTGCGGCGCGATTTTTCGGTTTATTGCGTCACGGAATACTGGTAAACTAGACCGGAATCGGGGCGGCACCGTGAAGCGCATCAAGGACCGGCGGCCGGATCTGACGTTCATCGATTACGAGGATTACAAAGAGATCACCGGGAAAGAGCACGCGCGGAATTTTTTTAAATGAGCGCTTCAAACAAAAGTAGAAAAGACAGATGAAAAAAGCGATCCTCACAGGGATGCTTCTGACGGCCATGTGTTCGGCGGCGTTCGCGGATGCCTCCGCGACGACGACGAGCGGCACCGAGAAGGACTTCGGGAAAAGCATGGGCAACATCGTGGGCAAGCTGAATCCGTTCGGCTGGCCTTTCTTTAAGGAACAGGAAAAGAAATATAACGAACGTAAAGCGGCGGCCGCGCATCAATAATTTCCGTCCGCATCGTTCCGGTAGGGGCGCGCTTACTGAGGCGCCCCTACTTTTACAAGCCGTTATAAAAATTTCTCGCGGTAAATTTTAATCAGCGTAAAACACAGCGACAAAACGGCCGGCGCGAGAAATATTCCCGTCAGGCCGTAAATTTTAAGTCCCCCCAAAATTCCCAGAAACAAAACCAGATACGGCAGTTTCGTCCGCTCGCCGATGAGGTAGGGTTTGACGAGGTTGTCCACGAGGCTGATGCCGAAAATCCCCAGGAAAAAAAGAACGAGGGCTTTGGTGTAAAGTTTCTGCATCGCCAGATACCCGACGAACGGCAGCCAGATCGACGACGCGCCCAAAACGGGAATGAGCGATCCGAAAAAAGTCATCGCCGCGAAAAAAATGGGAAGCGGCAGGCCGAGCGCGAAAAAAATAATGCCCGCGAGCGCGGCCTGCGCCAGGCCCGTGAGGATCTGGCCGCGAAGCACCGCGTGAAAGGCGCCCGTGGTCTGGGAGAAGATCACCGCCTTGTCCTTGTCCTCGAGCGGGGTGACGTCGTAGACGAACCGGTAAATCTTGTGCCCGTCTTTCAGGAAGAAAAAGACGAGAAAAAAAGTCAGGAGAAGCCCGAACGGCGCGCCGAGCAGATTTTTCGTGAGGCCCGCCGCCTGCCCGGCTCCCCAGTTGCCCGCCCGCCCAGCCAGATCGAGGAGCCACTCCGTGTAGCGTTCCTTCGCGGCGCCGTCGGGGAAGAGCGATTCGAGGTTTTGAACGACCGCCAGGGACCGGAAAGAGTCGACGGCGTTTTTGATCCGGCCGTCGGCGAGCGCGGCCGAGAACCATTCGTAAAGTTTCAGGGCCTCGCCGGCGAGATTGAGAAAAATGAGGAGCACCGCCGGCACGAAGGCCAGGAAAATCACCAGGGTCACGAGTGCGGCGGCGGTCCAGCCGTTCCGGACGAGCCTTTGATTCAATTTTTGAAAAAGGGGATAAAACCCGAAAGCCAGAAGCGCGGCCCAGAAAATCGCGTGGGAAAAAACGGAAAAAATGAGAAGGACCTGGTAAAGGATGAAAAGAAAAAGCGCGATGAAAAAAACCGAGACGAGCTGATGTTTCGTCATTCCCGGCATTATACCATTTGCAATTCAAATTGACGAAAATCTTTCGCGGGCTTAAGCTGTTTCCTCATGCAGAATGGAAAAGTTTTTCTCACCTTCGTGGTTGTGATGATTTGCGTTTTGACCGTGTGGGCGGCCCGGCGGGTCTGGCCCGGCCGCGCAAAATTTGACCGGGCGCCGAGCGCCGCTTCCCGGTCCCAGGGCCCGCCCTCGGCGCCGTACCGGGTCGTGGAATACATGGACTACGAGTGCCGGCATTGCCGCAACCTCGCCGCGCTCCTCCTCGATGTTTTCGAAAAAAATTATCCCGATGTTTATCTCGAAGTCCGCTTTCGTCCTTTCAAAGGCCATCCCCGCGGGATGAGGGCGGCGGTTTACGCCGATTGCGCGGCGCGCCAGGGAAGGTTTTGGATGCTCCACCCGATTTTGCTTGAAAAACAGGACGAGTGGCTTTCCGGCGCCGACGCGGAGGCTCTCTTTCGCGGCTATAGCCGGATGGTGAGGTCCGATGAGGCCCGGTTCGACGCCTGCGTCGAATCCGAAGAGACCGAAAAAGGCATCCTGGCGGAAAAAGGCAGGGCCGAATCGATCGGCGTCCGGTCCACGCCCACGGTTTTTGTGAATGAAAAAATGGCCGTGGGAGAGGCCGCGGTCCGGGATCTATTGGCCTATAGTTTTCCGGAAAAAAAGGCGGAGGCTAAGCCGTGAACGCCCCCAAGCCCGTCTATTTTATCGCCCGAACACTCGTGGCCTCGCTTTTCATCACCTCGGGTTTTTTCAAGCTCATGGAACCCGCCCAAAATTTCCTCGCCGTGGTCCAAAGCTACGAGATCTTGGAAGGCCGGTCGGCCGTGATTTTTGCCCAGAGCCTTCCCTGGATCGAATTTATTTTCGGGGTCTTTCTCCTCTTGGGACTTTGGAGGCGCGCGGCGATCCTGGCGCTGTGGGCGTGCAATTCGTTTTTCATCGTCGCTCTTTTCTCGGCTTTTTTCCGCCATTTGCCGATCCACGACTGCGGTTGTTTCGGCCAAAGTCTTTTCTCCTTTTCCCCCGCGCAGATGCTCGTGAACGATATTTTTTTGTGGCTTGTTTTTTTGTGGTTGTGGTAAACTGCCCCTTTCATAGGAGGTTTCTATGAAACGTTTTTCCGCATTTCCTGTTTTGACCCTCGGTTTGGTCTTCCTCTCCACGGCCGCCTCGGCCGCGACGTTCAAGGTCGACCCCGACCACACCACGGTTTCCTTTAAAATCAGGCATCTCTTTTCCCAGGTGCAGGGTGAGTTCACGGAGTTTGAGGGCGCCTTTGATTACGACGCGGCCAAGCCCGAGGCCTGGAAGGCAAACGGCACGATCAAGGCCGCCTCGATCAACACGCGCGTGCCGGAGCGCGACAAGCACCTGCGCTCGGCGGATTTCTTCGACGCGGAAAAATTTCCCACGATCACTTTTAAAAGCGCGAAGTTCACCGACGTGACGGCCGAACACGCGAAGATGGAGGGGGCGTTGGCGATTCACGGCGTCGAGAAACCCGTCACGCTTGATGTCGAGATCCACGGCGTCGGCAAGGACCCGTGGGGGAACGTGCGCGCGGGGTTCACCGCGAAGACGACGATCGACCGGCGGGATTTTGGTCTCAAGTGGAACGAGGCCCTGGAGACCGGAAAATTTTTGGTCGGTGATGAGGTGGTGATAACACTGGAAGTCGAAGGCATACAACAATAAAAAAAGGAGAAAGTGAAATGGCCAGCAATAAAAAAAGTAAATTAATTGCCGCATCTGTCGCGGGACTGATGGCCTTGGGGTCTTTCGCGGCATTTTCAACGACGGCGCGCGCTGAAGACGTCAACTGCATGGGCGTCAACGCTTGTAAGGGCATGGGCGACTGCGGCGGCAAGGGCAATTCCTGCGCCGGCAAAAATGCCTGCAAAGGCCAGGGTTTTGTGAAGGTATCATCCGATGCTTGCGCGAAGATCGGCGGCAAAACGGCTTAAAGAATAATTAAGAAAATAATCCGGACCGCGTCCGAACGCCTCACGTACCGGACGCGGTCCGGCCTGTTTTCGGAGAAAAAGTGAAGACGATTTTGAAACCACTGCGGGGATGCGGCGTGGGACTCCGCACCGAACACTTTCCTTACATTACCGCCAACTGGCCGAAGATGGACTGGTTCGAGGCGATCAGCGAAAATTTCATGGACACGGGCGGCCGTCCTGTCAAAATTTTAGAACAGGTCCGCTCGCGCTACCCGGTCGCGCTCCACGGCGTGTCGCTTTCCATCGGTTCCGCGGATCCCATCAATCCCGTTTATCTGGAGCGCCTGAAAAAACTTGCCGGGCGAATCGAGCCCGCCATTGTGTCGGACCATCTTTGCTGGTGCGGCGTGGACAATGAGAATCTTCACGATCTTCTCCCGCTTCCTTTTACGGAAGAGGCGGTTCATTTTATTGTTTCGCGTGTGGGGCAGGCGCAGGATTTTCTCGGGCGGAGGATCCTCCTCGAAAATGTTTCGACTTACGTGACCTACAAACATTCGGCGATGCCGGAATGGGAATTTTTGACCGAGGTGGCCAGGCGTTCGGGCTGCGGCATTTTGCTCGATTTGAATAATATTTACGTGAACGCGGTGAATCATAAATTTGATCCAAAAGAATACGTCAAAAATATTCCCGCGGAACTTGTCGGCCAATTTCATCTGGCCGGCCACACGGACAGGGGCGGTTTTCTTTTTGACACGCACGGCTCTCCCGTCATCGACGCGGTGTGGGATTTGTACCGTTTGGCGCTCGAGCTTTACGGCCCCGTCCCCACGCTGATCGAGTGGGACGCGGAGATTCCGGAATTTCCGAGACTGGCCGAAGAAGCCCGGCGCGCGCGGAAAATTTTGTCCCGTCATCCTGAGGTCGCCGGAGGCGACCGAAGGATCCCTCGCGGAGATTCTTCAGCGCCAAAAAACGCGGCGCCTCAGAATGACGGTAGTTCATTAAATCTTTTAAAAATCCAACGCCGTCTCAAATCCCACATTTTCCCCGGCGCCCGCCCCCAAGCCGGAATCGCCGATATTTTAAACCCCCAGGGCGGCGCGCCGCCGGAGGAAAGAATATCGGTTTACGCCGACGGCTACGTCGCGCGGATCCACGAATCGCTTTGCGAAACTTACCAGGCGCTGAGACATTTTTTGGGAGAGGAAGAATTTGTGAATTTGGCCGAGGCCTACGCGGAGAAATATCCGTCGCGTGATTACAATTTGAGCCACGCGGGAAATCATTTGGCGGAATTTCTCGAGGGGCATGCCCCGGCGAAGCGCTTTAAGTTTTTACCGGACTTGGCGCGGCTCGAGTGGGCCGTGGCCCTGGCGTTTCACGCGTTTGACGAGCCGCCGGACCGTTCGTCTCTCGAGTCGCTTCCGCAGGCGGACCCGAATCAGGTCCACATTCATTTTCAGCCCTCGGTTCAGGTCCTGGCCTCAGCCTGGCCCATCTTCGACATTTGGAAAAAAAGCAGAAATCAAAAACAGGCCCGGGGACAGGCCCGGGGACAGGCCTGGGGACAGGCCTTTAGGCCTGTCCCCTCTGGTGTCCCCACTGGTGTCCCCACCGATCAATTCATCCTCATCTCCCGTGGCGGGACGGATGTTTTTTGTGAAGAAATCCCGAAAGCGCAATTTGATCTTTTGGAGGCGCTTTTGTCCGGCAGAAGTCTCGGCGAAGCCTGCGAAAAACTCGCGTCCGACCCCGGGGCGGAAACCCTGCCGCTCGACCGGTGGTTCGCCGAATGGATGTCCAAGGGCTTGATTCTTCGCGTTTCCGATGTTTTTCTGGTAAAATAATCACTCTAATAAGAAAAAACGGAGGTCTTTGGCATGAAAAAAATTTGGATTGTGCTCCTGGTTATTTTGGGTGTGGTTTTTTTTGCGGCGCTGTCATTGGCGGGCGCCTACAACACGCTGGTGAAGATGGATGAAGGCGTGAATCAGGCCTGGGCGCAGGTGGAAAATGTCTATCAAAGGCGGCTCGACCTCATTCCGAATCTGGTCGAGACCGTGAAGGGCTACGCCGCTCACGAAAACTCGACGTTTGTCGAGGTGACCGAGGCCCGTTCGCGGGCCGCCGGCAGTCTGTCGCGCGAGGCGATCAATGACCCCAAGCGATTCGCGGAACTCGAGGCCTCGCAGGGCGCCCTTTCCTCGGCGCTCAGCCGGCTCCTCGTGGTGGTCGAAAAATATCCCGATCTCAAAGCCAATGAAAACTTTCTGTCGCTCCAGGCCCAGCTCGAAGGCACGGAGAACCGGATCTCGGTCGAGCGCGGACGCTTCAACGAGGCCGCGCAGGCGTTCAACACCACCGTCCGCCAGTTTCCGCAGAGTTTAGTCGGCGCGATGTTCGGTTTTCACGCGAAGGAATATTTCAAGTCTCAACCCGAGGCCAGAAACGCCCCCGTCGTGAAGTTTTAAAAAATGAAGAAGGGTCTTCTTAGCCTTTTTCTTTTTAATTTTTTCTTCCTCGGCCCGGCGCTCGCGCTTTCCGTTCCGGAAAAACCCGAACACGCCGTGAATGATTACGCGGGTCTGTTGTCCGGCCCGGCGCGCGCGGAGATCGAAGACACCCTCCTTCAATTCGAAAAAGAAACTTCCAATCAGGTCGTCGTGGCGATCTTCCCGGGCCTCGAGGGAGGGTCGCTCGAGGATTTTTCCATTCGTCTGGCCGAAAAATGGAAGATCGGCTCCAAGAAAAACAACAACGGCGTCATCCTTCTTATTTTCCGCGAGGATCACCAAGTCCGGATCGAGGTGGGCTACGGCCTCGAGGGCGCTTTACCCGATCTTGTGGCGAGCCAAATCATTAGACGCGAAATAACGCCCGCCTTTCGCGCGGGGGACTTCGACGGCGGCGTCCGGAACGCGGTTTCGGCGATCATCCGGGCGACAAAGGGGGAATACCGCGCCGGCGGCGAACCCGATGACGGACTCGGGCCCTACGCCCCTTACCTGTTTTTTCTGGTCGCGTTTCTGGTCCTGGCCTATCTGAGTTCTTTGGGCCGCCGCGGCCGTTGGGGCGGCGGAGGCGGGAGCTTCACGAGCGGCGGTTTTTCGGGCGGCGGTTTTGGCGGCGGGGGTTTCGGAGGCGGCTTCGGCGGAGGCGGCGGCGGGAGTTTCGGCGGCGGAGGCGCGGGCGGCAGATGGTAAATTTTAATCTCACTCCCGACGATAAAAAGAAAATAGTCGCGGCCATCCGCGAGGCCGAGAGCCACACCAGCGGAGAAATCCGTGTCCACGTGAAAAGCCGCTGCCGGGGCGATGTTTTGGCCGAGGCAAAAAAAATATTTAATCAATTTCAGATGCACCGCACCAAGCACCGCAACGCCGTTTTGATCTACGTGGCGCCTGACAGCCGTCAGTTCGCGGTTTTGGGCGATGGGGGAATCCACCGCCGCGTCGGCGATGATTTTTGGAAGGGGACGCGCGACCAAATGAGCCGTTTTTTTTCGAAAGGGGATTTTGTGGGAGGGATCGTGGAGGGGGTGCAGAGCGCGGGGGAAAAACTGAAAGCCCATTTCCCGCGCGGCGCGGCCAATCCCGACGAATTGCCGGACGCGGTGACCGAAGGATAATTTTATTAATAAAGGAGAACGCCAGAATGAGCCTAGACATTAAACAAGTGACGGAAAAAGTGGAAAAAGAAAGTCATTAGTCTTGAATCTTTTTTTAAATGATTAAAAAAAATCGTTCATTTATTTAAATTGTAAATAATTTATAAACACGATCGAATATTATCCTGGCCGACGAAATCAACCGCGCCCCCGCGAAAGTGCAGAGCGCGCTCCTCGAGGCCATGCAGGAGCGGCAGATCACCCTCGGCGGGCACACGTACAAATTGGGCGATCCCTTTATGGTGCTGGCGACGCAGAATCCGATCGAGCAGGAGGGGACGTATCCCCTGCCCGAGGCGCAGGTGGACCGGTTCATGTTTAAGCTGAAGATCACCTACCCGAACAAAAAAGAGGAGATGGAGATCATGGAGCGGGTGGCCGGCCGCGAGCCCGCCGCCGTGAAGGCGGTGGCGAGCCCCGAGGATATCTTTCGCGCGCGCGAGGTCGTGAAAAATATTTACATGGACGACAAGATCAAAAATTACATCGTGAATCTCATCTCGGCCACGCGCGACCCCGAGCATTACAAACTGAAAAACATGAAGGGCCTCATTCTCTACGGCGCCTCGCCACGCGCGACGATTCACCTCAACATCGCTTCGAAGGCCTACGCGTTCCTGAAGGGCCGCGGCTACGTGATCCCCGACGACGTGAAGGCGATCGGGATGGACGTCCTGCGGCATCGCGTGATCGTCACGTATGAAGCTGAGGCGGAAGAGTTGACGTCGGAAGACATTGTGAAGCGTGTGTTTGATGAGGTGGAGGTCCCGTAGGGGCGACCCAACGGGTCGCCCGTACGAGTATGAGGGCACATGATTCCCAAAGAAATTTTCAAAAAAATCAGATTTATCGAAATCACCACCTCGCGCTTGGTGAACACCGTGTTTGCCGGAGAATACCATAGTGTTTTCAAAGGCCGCGGGATGGAGTTTGACGAGGTGCGCGAATACGACCCGCAGGACGACATCCGCGACATCGACTGGAACGTCACCGCGCGCATGGGGCATCCCTACACGAAAAAATTCGTCGAGGAGCGGGAGCTGACCGTGATGTTTCTCGTGGACGCGAGCGGCTCCGGCCGCTACGGCACCAGGGGCAAAACCAAATCCGAGCTCATCGCCGAGCTTTGCGCGCTCCTGGCGTTCTCGGCCGTGAAAAATCACGACCGCGTGGGGCTCATCATCTTCAGCGACACCGTCGAGAAATTCATCCCGCCGAAAAAAGGCCGCCGCCACGTCCTGCGCGTCATCCGCGAGATTCTTTCGTTTAAGCCGCGCCACCGCCTGACGGATATCCGCGCGGCGCTCCAAACCCTGAACGACGTGGTCACGAAACGCTCGACCGTTTTTTTGTTTTCGGATTTTTTGGCGGAGCATTATGAAAAACTGCTCAAAGTGGCGCACAAAAAACACGACCTGGTGGCCGTCGTGGTCGAGGACGCGACCGAGAAAGATTTTCCGGCGTTCCGCGGATCGCTCGAGCTCGAGGACGCCGAGACCGGCGAAAATTTTACGCTCGACGTTTCGAGGAATTTCAAGGAACGCTACCGGAACGAGAATGAAAAACGAAAGACCGCGCGCGATTCGCTTTTTTCGTCGGTGGGGGTGGACCGGATCGAGATCGAGACGGGGGCGGCGTACATCGAACCGCTCATCCGGTTTTTCAGAATGAGAGAGCGGCGTTTCCGATGAAGCGCGCGGGGTGGGCGGCCGCCTTTTTTATTTTATTTCCGTTGGCGGCGGCCGCCGAACAGAGCCCCGTCAAAGCCGAGGCCCGGGTTTGGCAGGCCCAGGCGACGCTCGGCGATGAAATCAGAGTCAGTGTCCAGGTCGAACACCCGCGGGATTTTTCGGTCATTCCGCCCTCGCCGCAGACGCCGCTTTCTCCGTTTGAAATCAAAAAAATCGAGTTTTCGCCTTTCCGCGTGGGGAAAAACAGGGTCCGCGAGACCCTGGACCTGACACTCACCGTCTTTGAACTCGGCGAGCTCAAAATTCCGCCGATTGCGGTCACGGCCAAAAGCGACACGGGACGGACGGTTGAGGTCAGGACCGAGCCTTTGGCCGTAAAGATCGTCAGCGTCGGAAAGCGGGTTTCCGACAAGGACGACATCCGGCCCATCAAAGGGCGTGATCGCGATGGAGCTCACCACCGCCGAGATCCTGGATAATTTGAAGGGACGGCCCGTCGATCCGTCGGCTACGCCAAAAATAAAGCGAGTTTTCCTGAACTCGGATCTGGTCAAGTTCGCGAAGTTCGTGCCGCCGCGCGCGCTCGCGGCGGAGATGGAGAAAGAATTGATGCTGATTGTTGAAAGCACGAAATTAGAAGGTACAGACAACGATGCCGAAGCGGATACCAGGTTCAAAAAAATTCCTGATGCCCTGGTCTCCTGATAATCTGCGTTCTGATTTCCTGATGTCCGGATATCCGACTTAACACGGTTGGTCAGGAGTTTTACGATGCGATTCGCTGAGCCCTGGTTTTTTTTATTGACCATTCCGGCCCTGATTTTTTTTATCCTGTACCTTTTCTCGAAGATCGGCAAGGACGCGGTGATCCGTTTTTCGAGTCTGGCCCTTGTCAAAAAAACAGGCGCCAAAAAAATCAGGTTCAGCCGGCTTTTTCCGGCGCTGTTGAGGCTGGCCGCGCTTGTGCTCCTGGTGTCGGCGCTCGCGCGCCCGCAAACGGGCACCGGCGAGGAAAAGACCACCGAGCACGTGGTGGACATCATGCTGGCCCTCGACATTTCCGGAAGCATGGCGACACTCGATTTCGAGCCGGACAACCGCCTCGTGGCGGCAAAGCTCGAGGCCAAACGTTTCATCGAGGGCCGTCATCACGACCGCATCGGCCTGGTCGTTTTCGCCGGAGAAAGTTTGACGCAGTGCCCGCTCACGATCGATCACCGCGCGGTCCTGACGCTTCTTGATAAGATCCAGCTCGGCATGGTCCAGGACGGCACGGCGATCGGAGTGGGACTGGCCAACGCCGTGAACCGCCTGAAAGATTCCGAGGCCAAAAGCAAGGTCGTGGTCCTCCTGACGGACGGCGTCAACAACGCCGGCGAGATCGACCCCCCGACGGCCGCGGATCTGGCCAAACAGTTTCACGTGCGTGTGTACACGATCGGCGTCGGAAAAGAGGGCGTGTCAATCCTTCCGGTGCAGGACCCGCAGTTCGGGACCAGGCTCCTGCGCGTCGAGACCCAGATCGACGAAAAGATGCTCGACCTCATCGCGCGGAAAACCGGCGGGATCTTTTTCCGCGCCCAGGACACACGCGCGCTCCGCGACATTTTTCACGAGATCGACCGCCTGGAAAAAACCGAGATCACGGTCGAGCGGTCCACGCGCTACGACGAGCGTTTTTTCTGGTTTTTGTGGCCGGCGCTTTGGGTCCTCCTCTGCGAAATTTTGTGGACGAACGGGATACGGGTGAAGATTCCTTAAAATGGAATGGGGTTTGGAGAAAAATTTCATCGTTTTGTGGCTCGTGCCGCTGAGTGTCGCTTTTTTCTGGTTTTCGGCCTTCAGGAAGAAGGCGCGGATCCGGCAATTCGGCGAAGTCCCGCTCGTGCGGAAGCTCATCGCCTCTTTCGATCCGGCAAAGCGGTTTTGGAAACGCGTTCTTTTGGCCGGGGCGATTCTCTGCATGGCGCTGGCGCTGGCCCAGCCCCATTTCAAAAAGAGGGAGGTGCTTGTCGAGCGGAAGGGCATCGACGTGATCATCGCGATCGATGTCTCGCGCAGTATGCTCGCGAAAGACGTGGTCCCGAGCCGGCTGGAAAAGGCGAAGCTCGAGTTAAGTGGGCTCGTGGATAGATTGAAAGAGGACCGCATCGGGATCGTCGCGTTCGCCGGCGAGGCTTACATTCAATGCCCGCTCACTTTTGACAAAGAGGCCGTGAAACTTTTCCTGTCCACGGTGAGCCCGAATCTCATTCCGCTGGCCGGCACGGCGATCGCCAGGGCGATCGACACGTCCGTCGAGGCCTTTGCCGACAAGGAAAAAAAATACAAGGCCGTGATTTTATTGACCGACGGCGAAGACCACGAGGCGGATCCGGTCGAAGCGGCGCGCCGCGCCAAAAAAGCGGGGGTGCGGATCTTCACGATCGGCATCGGCACGGCCGAGGGAAGCACGCTGCCCGACGCGGGCGGCGTCAAAAAAAATTCGAAGGGACAAATCGTGCTTTCGAAACTGAACCAGCCGCTTTTGAAGGGGATCGCGCGCGAGACTGAAGGCGCTTATTTCCGATCGTCTCGGGGGGAGTTGGAAATCGAGCGGCTCAGTCATGAGATCCGGCAGATGGCCCAAAAAGGGCTCCGGCAGGAGCGGCAGATCGAGTACGAGGAAAATTATCAGATTTTTCTCGGGGCGGCCTTCATTTTCCTTTTGGCGGAAATGGCGATTTCGGAGAGAAAAAAAGAGTGAAGAAGCTTTGGGCGGAGATCCTGCTGTTGTGCCTGGCCCCGTTTTTGTGCGGGTTTAAATTTGTTTCCGAGATTCAAAACGAGCGGGGCAACTCCCTTTACAAAAAAGGGCGGGTCGCCAAGGCCGGCGCGGCCTACGAAGGCGCTTTAAAATCCGACCCGGATTCTCAGGGCGCGGCCTTGAATCGCGGGAACGCCTACTACAAGGAAGGAAAAATGGACCGCGCGCTCGAGACCTACAAGAAAGCGGCGAAGCCCGGTAAAAATCCCGCGCTGCAATCGGCCGCGTTTTACAATTTGGGGAACACGCTCTTTCGCCGCGGGGACCTGGGGCGCGCGGAGGAATTTTACAAACAGGCCCTTCGCCTAAACCCCAAAGACCAGGATGCCAAATACAATCTTGAACGTTTATTGAAGCAGAAAAATCAGGAGAATCAGAATAAAAACAAAGAGAATCAAAATAAAAATCAGGACCAGAAAAACCAGAATCAAAAACAGTCGGGCGGACAGGGCGGTGAGTCTAAACCGGAAAATCAGCCGGCTGCCGGCGCCGAGCCGGATCAGGAAAAGAAGGCGGAGGAAAAAGAAAGCCGGCAGAAGAGCGCCGCCGCTGAACAACAGGCGGGGGAGGAGTCATCCACAAAGGAAAATCAGGATAAGGGGGAGGGTGAGGGCCAAAAACCCGAAGAGAAAAAGCCGGAGGAGAAAAAATCGGAAGCCCAGATCCGCGCGGAGCAGATTTTAAATGCACTTGAAAATCAGGAGAAGCAGGCCTTAAAATTGAAGGGCGGGCAAAAAAATAACCGTGTACAATATCGGCGGACAAACGAGGAAGACTGGTGAGGAGTTAGTTTGAGGCGATTTGTTTTATTGTTCACATTGTCCATTTTAATTATTCCGGCGAACGCGTTCGCGGAAGTGGCCATCGAGACCTCCGTGAGCCGCTCGCGCGTGTCGGTCGGGGAGGAGCTGACGCTCGACATCACCATCACCAACGCCCAGGGCAAAATTTCGCGGCCCGTCATTTCCTCCGTCGACGGATTCACTTCCTATTCGCAGAGCCATTCGCAGGAGATCTCGATCGTGAACGGCGTCTCCTCGTCGAAAAGCGTTTTCAGCTACGCGCTCGTCGCCAACTCGCCCGGCCAAAAAACCATCGGGCCTTTTGAGATCAACATCGACGGCCGGGTTTACAAAGTCGCCCCCGTCAAAATCGAAGTGGTGCCGAACGCCGCCACCCCTCAACTGGTCCCCATTTCCTCCGGGCTGCCCGTGTCGTCCCCGCCCGCGCGCGCCCTACCGGCCGGCAACGTGGGTGACCGCGACATTTTCGTGAAGGCCTGGCTCGACCGGGACGAGGTCTTTGTGAACGAGCCGGCGATGCTGACCTACACGCTCTACACGCGGCTGTCGGCGACGTACAAGGGTTTTGAAAAAGAGCCGGAGACGACGGGTTTTTGGGTGGAGGATTTTCCGCCGGAAAAGACGATCCGGCGGACGGAGAAAATTTTGAACGGCTCGCGCTACGTGGTGGCCGATGTCCGGAAGCTCGCCCTTTTTCCGACCGAACCCGGCGTTTTCACCGTCGACCCGGGCACGCTCGCGGCGGTGGTCGAGCTCCGCAGTCAGGACGATTTCGACAGTTATTTTTCATCCAATGTCTTCGGCCGGCGGAATTTTCCTTCTCCGTTTGCCTCGCAGATCATTTCCCAGACGCTCTCCACGGAAAACGTGGCGCTCACCGCCAAGGCCCTGCCCGAGGCCGGAAGGCCCGCCGGTTTTAGCGGCGCGGTCGGGGATTATCAAATTGAAAGTTCCCTCGACAAAGACCAGGCGCAGGCCGGCGACCCCGTCACGTTCCGTTTGAGAATTTGGGGACAGGGCAATATCAGCACCCTTCAGATGCCCGCCTTGCCGGGGCTTGAGGATTTCAAAGTTTACGATTCGGCGACGTCCACAAACGTGGCGAAAAACCGCCTCATCGTGGAAGGGGAAAAAATAACGGAGACCGCGATCGTTCCGAAAAAAGCGGGGACCTACACGATTCCGGCCGTGTCGTTTTATTTTTTCGATCCGCGCGCGCGGGTTTATAAGGAAATCAAAACCGCCGAGCGCACGCTTCGCGTGACCGCCGCGCCGGAGGGGGAGCGCGAAGCGTCCTCCGAACCGGGGGGTGTGAGGCCCGTGGAAAAAGAGGACGTCGCGTTCGTCGCCAAGGACATCCGTTACCTGAAAGCGCGGAATGAGGGAAGGGTCTGGCCGGAACTTTTCAAAAACCCGTTTTACTGGGGCTTCGCTATTTTGATGTTGGTCCTCGCGCTCGCCTGGGGGGCATCGGCGGGCCGCAAGGAAACCGCGCTCGGCGACCGGAAAATTTTTCGCCTGCGCCGCTCGCATTCGCTCGCGAGGAAAAAATTGAAGGCCGCGGAAGTTTTTCTCAAAGAAAATAGGGACGAGGCGTTTTACGCGGAGATGGACAGCGCCCTTCGCGGATACTTTGCGGACAGGCTCGACATTTCGCCGCAGGCGGTGAGTCTCGAAACGATCGAGTCGCGCGTCGCCGACGGGGACGCGGACCCCGAGATGCTGAACCGGATCAAAACGATTTTGGGGGAATTGTCGGGGAGCCGTTTCGGGAGCGTCAAAAAGGATAAAGAAGAAATGAAGGATCTGTGCGAGTCGGCGGGGCGGGTCATCGATCGATTCGAGAAGGTGAGATTAAAGTGAATAAAATAGCGGCTCGGGCCGTAGCCTTATTTTTTTTATTTGGGGTGTGGGCGGGAGCGGGGAGCGCTATGGCGGAGCGGGACGGGTTTGCCGAGGCCAATGCCGCCTACGAAAAGGGCGACTTTAAAACGGCCGCGGATTTGTACGAGGAACTTTTGCGGACTCATCCGCCCACCGCGGCGGCTCGCTACAACCTCGGCAACGCGTATTTCCGTCTCGGCGAAAAAGGGAAAGCGCTTTTGAATTATGAGCGCGCGCTCGCGGCGTGCCCGCGTGACGGGGATTTGGCCTGGAATATCCGCGTCCTCAAAAGCGTCCTGCCCGACCGGCTCGAAGGCTCGAACGCGTCGGGCGCGGGGGCGCTTGCGCGTGAGGCGCTCGGTTTTTTTTCATTGAATGAAACCTGCTTGTTGCTCGGCGTTTTCCTTTTTTCCGCGGCCGCCGCGGCGCTTTTTTGGTTTTTATTTCCCCGTTTCAAAATTATTTTCAAATCCCTCCGGACGCTTTTCCTGGCCCTCGCGTTTTTGACGGCCCTCGTCGCGGCGGCCAAATGGCGGGACACCAAAGACCCGCTCGCCGTCGTTTTGGTGAAGGAAATAGACGCGCGCTACGGCCCCTCCCAAAAAGAAACCAAGGCCTTTTTGCTTCACGAAGGCGCCGAGGCGAGAGTCCTCGACGAGTCGGGGGACTGGTTTTACGTTTCGCTCGCCAATAAAAATGCGGGCTGGATCCCAAAGTCTTCCTGCGAGGCCGTGTGAAGGCCGCGGTTTTGCTCGTCGGGCACGGCAGTCTCACGAAAGGTTTTGACGCGGCGATGAAAAAAGTGGCGCGCGATCTGCGGAAAAGCGGCCGGTTCGGGGCGGTCGGCTGCGCGTATCTTGAGATCACCCGCCCGCTCATTCCGGCGGGCATTGACCGGCTCATCCGAAAGGGTGTTGCCGACATCGTCGTTCTTCCTTATTTTGTTTTGTCGGGAAAACACGTCACCCGCCACATTCCGGAAATCGTAAACCGGCTCGGAAAAAAATATAAAAATAAAGTGAAAATACGCCTGGCCCCTTACTTGGGTTATGATGGGGGGATCGTCGCGGCCGTCAAGCGGCGTATCCGGGAGGCCTTGTGACCGAAGAGGCGGGGGTGGTGCCCTGCGGCGTGGGGGTGATCCGCCGCGAGAGGGAATTTTTGATCGCCCAGCGATGTGCGGAGGACACCTTCGCGCATTTTTGGGAATTTCCGGGCGGAAAGAAAAATCCGGGAGAGAGTTTTGAGGAATGCGTGGCGCGCGAATTGAAGGAGGAGCTCGGGATCGAGGTGCGCGTGAGGGAAAAACTGATGGACATCCGGAAGGTCCTCGACAACAAAATCATCTGGCTCAATTTTTATCTCTGCGAGCATCTCTCGGGCGAGCCGCGGGCCATCGAATGCCAGAATGTCCGCTGGGTGGACGTGAGGGCGCTCAAAAATTATGCCTTTCCTCCCGCGAATGAAATCGTGATCGACCGGCTCATCGAAACCTACGCCTGATGGCCATCCTCGCGCTCGATTTGGGGACGACGGGAAACCGCGCGATCGTCTTCGATAGAAATCAGAATATCCTTTCCGAGTTCTACGAGGAATTTCCCCAAATTTATCCCCGTCCCGGCTGGGTGGAGCACGATCCCGAGAGGATCTGGCGGGGTGTCCAAAAGATTTTGGCCCAAACCTTCAAAAAAATCCCGCCTGAACAAATCGCCGCGATCGGGGTCACCAACCAGCGCGAGACCGTTCTCCTGTGGGACAAAAAAACGGGCCGGCCTCTGCACCACGCGATCGTCTGGCAGTGCCGGCGCACGGCCGCTTTCTGCGAGGCGCTGAAAAAGAAGGTCTTTGGCGCCCTCATTCACAACAAAACGGGCCTGGTGATTGACGCGTATTTCAGCGCGTCGAAAATCCGCTGGCTTTTGGACGAGGTGAAGGGCGCGCGGGCGCGCGCGGAAAAAGGGGAGATCCTCGCCGGGACCATCGACACGTGGATCGTTTGGAAATTATCAAACGGCCGGCGGCATGTCACGGACACTTCGAATGCCTCGCGCACGATGCTCTTTGACATTCACGAAAAAAAATGGGACCCCGAACTCTGCCGGATTTTCCGCGTGCCGGAAAAAATCCTGCCGCGCGTGGTGCCCTCGAGCGGGGTCGCGGGCGTCACGGATGAAAAAATTTGCGGACGCGAGATCCCGGTCGCGGGAATCGTCGGCGACCAGCAGGGGGCCTCGTTCGCGCAAGGGTGCTTCGCTCCGGGCATCGTGAAAAACACCTACGGCACCGGGCTTTTCATGCTCGAGAACACGGGCCGGACCCCGCGCTTTTCGAAAAATCTTTTGACCACGGTGGCCTGGTCGATCGGGGACCTCGCGCACACGGAGTACGCGCTCGAGGGCAGTGTGTTCATCGGGGGCGCGGCGATCCAGTGGCTACGGGACGGCCTGGGGATTTTGAAAAACGCCGGCGAGTCGGAAAAATTGGCCGCACACCTCGCTTCAAACGAGGGCGTTTACTTCGTGCCGGCGCTCGTGGGCCTGGGCGCGCCGTACTGGGACAGCGCGGCGCGGGGGCTCGTGATCGGCCTCACGCGCGGCACGACCCGCGCGCACTTGGCCCGGGCCGCGCTGGAAGCAATCGCCTTCCAGACGCGCGAGATTTTGGAACTCATGAAAAAAGAGGCGCGCGCGGCGTTCAGGGTCCTGCGCGCGGACGGCGGGGCGAGCGCGAACGACTTTCTCATGCAGTTTCAGGCGGACATGTTGGGGATCCCCGTCGAGCGGCCTGAAATTCTCGAGACGACCGCGCTCGGCGCGGCGGGCCTGGCCGGAATGGCGGTCGGTTTTTGGAAAGACAAAAACGAATTTAACCGCAAACGGAAAATCGAGCGCGTTTTTCATCCGCGAAAAATGGCACGCCGCGAGGCTGTCTACGCCAGGTGGAAAGAGGCGGCGCGGCGGGCGTTGCAATGGGCGTAGGGGCACGGTAGAATGTGGGAACCATGAGAAAAAAATTATCTCAAAAATTAAAACGCGCGGGGTGGGACGAATATTTTATGAACATCGCCAAAGTCGTCGCGAGCCGCTCGACCTGCGAGCGGAAATTCGTGGGGGCCGTCATCGTGCGCGACAAGACGATCCTTTCCACCGGCTACAACGGCTCGATCCGGAAGCTCGCGCACTGCAGTCAGGTCGGCCACCTGATGGAAAACGGCCACTGCGTCGCGACGATCCACGCCGAGGCCAACGCCATCATCCAGGCCGCCAAAAACGGCGTGTGCATCGACGGCGGGACGATTTACATGACCGCGAGCCCGTGCTGGAGCTGTTTCAAACTCATCGCCAACGCCGGCATCAAGCGGGTTTGCTTCGGCGAATTTTACCGCGACGCGCGCATTTTCAAATTCGCCAAAAAGGCGCGCATGACGCTCGTGAAGCTCTGATGACCGAAAAAGAATCCCCGCTTTATCTGAAGCAAATGGAAATCGGGCCGATGGAAAATTTTGTATACCTCATCGGCTCGAAGACCGCGCGCGAGGCGTTCGTCGTGGACCCGGCCTGGCAGGTGGACACGGTTTTGCGCGCGGCCAGGGAAGAAAATTTTAAAATCGTGGGCGCGCTCGTCACCCATTACCACTTTGACCACACCAACGGCATCGAGGAGCTCCTGGAAGCCGTGGACTGCCCGGTCTATGTGAATAAAAAAGACGTGCCGTATCTGGGACTGGGTTCGGACCGCGTGCGGCCGGTGGACAGCGGGATGAAGGTGAAGGCGGGGGAGATTGAGATCGAATGCGTTCACACCCCCGGCCACACGCCCGGCTCCCAGTGTTTTCACGTCTCGGGGCATCTGGTCTCGGGCGACACGCTTTTCATCGGCGCCTGCGGGCGGACGGACCTGCCGGGCGGCGACGCGAAGGAACTTTATTATTCGCTCACCCAGCGGCTTTCAAAATTTGACGGCTCCACCGTTCTCTGCCCCGGCCACAACTACGCCGCCAAGCCCATGACCACGATGGCCGAAGAGCGGAAAACAAACCCGTACCTCCTCTCGGATTCGCTTCAACATTTTCTCAAATTCCGCACCGGCGTTTCGGAAACGCGTTAAAAGAGTCATTGACGCCCCCAGCGGCAACGTGTAAACTTTTTCCATCCCATGACCCAACCGGCGCAAATTTCAAACGCGAATAAAAAAATCGACTGGACGAGGCTCGCCGAGACGGCCCTTCAGATCCGGCGCGACATCGTGAAGATGCTCGGCGTCGCCGGCTCGGGCCACCCGGGCGGGTCGCTTTCGGTGACGGACATTCTGACGCTTCTTTATTTTCATTTCCTGCGCCACGACCCGAAAAATCCGAAATGGCCCGACCGCGACCGCGTCATTTTCAGCAAAGGCCACGGCTGTCCCGCGCTCTACGCGGCGCTGGCCCACAGCGGTTATTTTGACAGAAAGCTCCTTTTGACTCTGAGACAGCTCGGCAGTCCTCTGCAGGGCCACCCGGACATGCGCCGCCTGGCCGGCATCGAGGCCTCGACGGGGTCGCTCGGACAGGGGCTTTCGATCGCGGCCGGATGCGCGCTGGCGGCGAATTTTGACAAAAAAGATTACACGACCTACGCCATCATCAGCGACGGGGAATTGAATGAAGGGCAGATCTGGGAGGCCGCGGCGTTCAGCTCGTTCCGGAAACTGTCGAACCTCGTCGCGATTTTGGATTACAATAAATTTCAGCTCTCCGGCGCGACGAAGGACATCCTGGACATGGAGCCCGTCGCGGACAAATGGCGGGCGTTTGGCTGGGCCGTCCGCGAGATCGACGGGCATGCGCACCGCGAAATCGCCGACGCGCTCGCTTGGGCGAAATCCCAAAAAAGCGGCCCCTCCCTTATCATGGCGCACACCATTAAAGGAAAAGGCGTGTCGTTCATGGAGAACAATAACCATTTCCACGGGGTCGCGCCGACCAAAGACGAAACGGCCCGGGCCCTTAAGGAACTGGGGGAAAGTGAAAGCGAGATCCGGACCATTTTGGGAATGATCAAATGATCGAGCGAAAGTTCGGCGCGGCCACGCGCGACGCGTACGGCAAGGCGCTCGTCGAACTCGGCAAAGAAAATCCGGACGTGATCGTGCTCGACGCGGACCTTTCGAAATCCACGCGCACGGACGCGTTCGGGAAAGTTTATCCCGAGCGCTTCATCGACATCGGGATCCAGGAGGCGAATCTCGTCGGCATCGCGACGGGCCTAGCCTCGTGCGGAAAGATCCCGTTCATCAGCTCGTTCGCGTGTTTTCTCATGTGCAAGGGTTTTGAGCAGTTGCGCGTGGGCGTGGCCTTTTCGGAATTGAATGTGAAGGTCGTCACCTCGCACGGCGGCATCAGCGTGGGGGAGGACGGCGCGTCCCAGCAGTCGGTCGAGGATTTCGCGCTGGCGCTGGCCCTGCCTCATTTTTCCGTGATCGTCCCGTCGGACGAATTTTCGGCGAAGGCCCTCATTAAAAAAGCCGCTTCGCATAAAGGCCCGGTTTACATCCGCACGGGCCGCTCGAAGGCGCCGCTGGTTTACAAGGAGGCGGGTGTTTTTGAAATCGGAAAGGGCGTCGCTCTCCGCGAGGGCAAAGACGTGACGCTGGTGGCGGCCGGACTCATGACGTTTGAGGCGCTCGAGGCGGCCGAAATTTTAAAACAGAAAGGCCTCTCGGCGTCGGTCGTCGACATTCACACGCTGAAGCCCCTCGACCAGACCCTGCTTTTAAACGAGGCCAAAAAAACGGGCGCGTTCGTCGTCGCCGAAGAGCACCTGGTTTTCGGAGGCCTCGGCAGTGTGGTCTCACAGTTTGTTTCCCAGCATTTTCCCATCCCCGTGGAATTTGTCGGCATCCGCGACACCTACGCCGAATCCGGCAAGCCGGAAGAACTCTTTGAAAAATACGGCCTCACCTCAAAAGACATTGTTCACGCCGCCGAAAAAGTCATTTCTCGGAAACAAAGAATATAGTTTCGTCCTGTTCCCACGAACGGACCCTGTTCGTTATTCCGTAAGAAAGAGAGAAATCGCTGGTAAGAGAATGTATTTTGTTTATGTGTTAAAATCAAAGTCGACCCATAAGAGTTATATTGGTCAAACGAACAATTTGAAAAGCCGATTGGCCGATCATTGTAAAATTGTAAAACAATCGACGAAGGGCGTAACAGATTGGAAGCTTATTCATACCGAAGAGTTTTCCAATCGTTCGTTGGCAATCAAAAGGGAAAAATTTCTTAAATCTGGCATTGGACGTCGTTTTTTGAAATCAAAGGGTATTTTAATTTCCGGGGTGTAGCTCAGTCCACCACAAAGCGTTGGCGGACTTCGCTCTGGTTTAAGTTAAAAAATATTACGGGGTGTAGCTCAGCTTGGCTAGAGCGCTTGCTTTGGGAGCAAGAAGTCACAGGTTCAAATCCTGCCACCCCGACCAGTTGGGCGCTTGTTCGCCACAAATCGCCGGCGAATCCGTCCACAAAACACTGTCGGATTCGTTGGTGATTTGTGGACGAATCCGCCAGTGCTTTG
>JACPWF010000011.1 GCA_016197155.1 Candidatus Omnitrophota bacterium
CGCACCCCGGCGGCGAAGAACGCGCGCTTGCGCTCGGCGCATTTGTTGCATTCGCCGCAGTGAACAAAACCCTTGGGATTCAGGCAGGAAAAGGTGAGTTCGAGCGGCAGTTTCTTTCCTTTTAAAATCACGTCCTCCTTTTCCATCCGGCGGAAAGGCGCCTGGATCCCGATAGGCACATTCAGGCCCGCCGATAAAACGGCGGACATCCTTTTAAAAAAACCCGCGTGGCCGTCCGGAAAGGGATTGCGTTTCAAGACCCCGATTTCAATGAGAGCGATGCCGCGAAGCGACGCGAAGCAGGCCGCCTTCGACAAAAAAAGAATGTTACGGCCCACCCGATACACCGCGCGGTCGGGCGAGGCGGCGTCCGGGACGCGGCGCGCGGTCGTGCTCCAGTGTTCGCCGTAAACGTCCGTCATCGGCAGTTCCAGAATTTCAAGGCCCAGAAGGCGGGATGATTTGAGCGCGCGAATGAACCGTTTCAAATGAAAAATTTCGGGCGCCTCCCACCGGAGCCGCTCGCGGATATAAAGCGGCTGGACACGTTCGTGGCGCTCGAGCGCGTCCGACAAAAGAACGCCGCTCTCCACTCCCCCGCTGGCCAGGACACAGACGCTACTCATGGGTTGGCAAAGTCATGACAAAAAGGGCGCCGCCCTCGTTCGGCAGGGCGCGGATCGCGCCTCCGTGATTTTCCACGATGTTTTTCACAATCGAAAGCCCCAGGCCCGTTCCGCCCAGATCGCGCGCGCGGCTTTTTTCCACGCGGTAAAAGCGCTCGAATATTTTTTCAAGCTCGCCCTCCGCGATCCCGATGCCGGTGTCGCGGATGCGGATCTCATCATCCGAGGCGCGGTGGCTCGCTTCGATAAAAATTTCCCCTCCGGGCCGGTTGTACTTGACCGCGTTGTCGATGAGATTGTTCACGGCCTGCTGAAAGGCCGCCCCGTCGGCGCGGATCCCTGGAATGATTCTCGATGATCCCGAGAAATTTTCCCCGATACACGGGGTCCTCGGCCGCCCCTTCCTTTAAAGTTTCGACGGAGCCGAGGATGGACGTGAGCGGCGTTTTCAATTCATGCGAAACATTCGCGACGAACTCCGCGCGGGCGCGCTCGAGCTCTTTTAAAGGCGTGATGTCGTGGAAAATGGCCGCCACACCCAGAAAATCCGCGCCCGCGCGGACCGGCGAGACCTGAATCTTAAAAATTTTTTTCGACAGGAGAAGCGCGTGCTCGCGCGCGACCGGCTTTTCATCCGCGAGGGCCTGCCGGATCATGTCGTTCAGATCGGAGTCCCTGAAAATTTCCCAATAGTACCGCCCCTCGGCCTTTTCCTTTTGACAGCCGAGCGTCCGCAGGATGGCCGAATTGGCGATGTTGATTTTCTGCCGCGTGTCCACGACGACCACCCCCTCGACCAGGCTTTCGAGAATGGCCGCGAGCCTGTTTTTTTCCTCGTCGATGCGGCGGTTTTTTTCGGCGAGCTCCCCGGCCAGCGCCCCATCCTTCTCCGCTTTTTTTGATCGCCCCAGAAAAAACATTTAAGGCTCCCGATTGAACCGGTAACCGGTCCCGCGCACGGTTTCGATCGCGCCGCGGCAGGACCCCAGTTTTTTCCGGATACTGCGGATGTGCGCGTCGACGGTGCGGTCGACGACAAAGGCCTCGGTGCCCCACGCGCCCGAGAGGAGCTCGTCGCGCGAAAAAACGCGGTCCGGATTTTCCATCAGGAAACCGAGGATGTTGAACTCGAGCTTCGTGAGTTCGTAGGGCCTGTCCTTGATCGTGAAACGGCGGCGGGCCCTGTCGATCACAAAATCCCCCGCGCGGATCACCTTTGGAGGTTCCTGGTCATTTTCCTTATTCCGGAAAATATTTTTGATGCGCGCCAAAAGCACTTTCACGCCGAAGGGCTTGGCCAGATAATCCGCCGCGCCCAGTTCGATCCCGAGCACCTGGTCCGTTTCGGAATTTTTCGCGGTGAGCATGAGAATGGGGATGGCCCGCGTGTCGGGGGAATTTTTGAGGAGTTTGCAGATCTCAAAACCGTCCACGCCGGGCAGCATGAGGTCCAAAAGAATGAGGTCGGGCTTTTTGGCCTTCGCCAGCTCAAAACCCCTCTCGCCGGTCTGGGCCGTCAAGACGCCATAGCCCTCTCTTTCGAGATTGTATTTCAGAAGTTCGAGGATGTCCTTTTCGTCGTCAATGGCGAGGATTCTGCGTCCCATCCCCGCAATTCTACCACCCCCACCACCCCCTGTCCAAACTTAGGGGGACAGTCCCTTTTTTCTCCGGGGACTGTCCCTTTTGGGGTGAAAAGGGACAGTCCCCTCGATTATGCGTATATTTTTTCGATGCTTTTGACGACGCCTGGATTCCAGTTACGATCCTCTTGCACATATTTCTGGTAAAAGAACTGCCTGCCTTGAGCAGAATTCGACAGAGCCAAATATTCCGGGTTATCCGTTATGAAATTAATCGGCCGGTCACAGGCGTAATGAGCGTAACTGGAATAGCGGTAAGCAGAAGGCTCCTTTGCCATACCGGCTTTGACCGGGTTTCGTTCAATGTAGCGGCCGCACTCTAAAAGATAGCTGGATGAATGAACATGAAAACTCTTGAAACGCCCTTCCCAAACCGCACCCGTGCCTCCGTATTTATGATGAAAATGCGCCGCATAGCACATTTTTATCGCGTGCATGAATTTTGCCAACCCCTTATTTTGACAATCCTGCCTCACAAGAAAATGAATGTGATTCGGCATGAAACAATAATGGATCAGCGATACCTCGTAGCGCTTTAAATAACCTACAACCAACTCCAGAAATACGCTGAAATCCTCATCCCTATGAAAGAGGGTTTGAGAATTATTTCCTCTGGAAATCACATGATAGTACTCTTCGGCGGCTGTAATTCTGCTTGATCTGGGCATGTTTTTTCTCCTTTTTGTAAAATGAGGGGGTGTTCCGAAAGGTCCCCTCACTATACTAGACGACGAGGGGTGCCATTTTCGTTCAAACTATTTCTAAATTTTTTTCGTTTTACGGGGACTGCCCCACTCACTTTAGGGGACTGTCCCTTTTTGGCTAAAAAGGGACAGTCCCCGGATTCGTGACCCGGCCTTGCTAGGGATGTGGAGTTTAGGTATGATGTGCTGATGGATATCCGTGGAAAAACGGCCCTCGTCACGGGCGCGGCCAAGCGCGTAGGACGCCAAATCGCGCTCGATCTCGCGGCGAAGGGTGCGGATATTTTGATCCATTATCGCGAATCCCGCGCGGAGGCTGAGTCTCTGGCTTCCGAAATCCGGGCGCTCGGCCGAAACGCCGCGGTGTTCGCGGCGGATTTGACGAAGGCCGCGGACATTCAAAAAATGACGGCCGCCATTTTCAAAAAATTCCCGTCGGTGGACATTCTCGTGAACAGCGCCTCGCTCTTTTACAAAACGCCCCTCGAAAACGTGACCGAGGCCGACTGGGACAAGCTCCTCGACGCCAATCTGAAAGGCCCGTTTCTTTTGTCGCGGGAAATCGGAATCAAAATGTCCCAAGGAAAAGGCGGCAAGATCGTCCAGATCGCCGACTGGAGCGGTTTTCGCCCGTATAAAGACTACGCGCCGTACTGTGTCTCGAAGGGCGGGCTCTTGACGCTCACCAAATCCCTCGCGCGGGACCTGGCGCCGAAAGTTTTGGTGAACGCCGTGGCTCCGGGACCGGTCCTGCCGCCGCCTGACATGACGGACGCGGAAAAAGTGGCGATCGCGAAGTCGACGCTTCTCGGCCGCTGGGGCGACCCCGCGGACGTGGCGAACGCGGTGATTTTTTTATTGGAAAATGATTTTATAAACGGCGCGGTGCTCGTCGTAGACGGAGGGAGGTCTGTTTCTTAATGTACAAAATATCCAAGGAAATCTCTTTTTGTTACGGCCATCGTCTCCTAGACTACGACGGGAAATGCGCGCACCCGCACGGCCACAACGGGAAAATTGAGATTGTCCTCGAAACGGAAAAACTGGACAAGCGCGGGATGGTTTACGATTTCGGCGACATCAAAGAAATTATTCAAAAATGGGTCAATCAGGAACTGGATCACAAAATGATTTTAAGAAAAGATGACGCGCTGGTTCCGATTCTGAAAAAACTGGGTGAGCCTTTTTTTGAAATGAAAGAAAACCCCACGGCAGAAAATCTTGCGAAACTCGTTTACGAATACGCCCACTCCAAGAAACTCCCCATCGCGAAAGTCGTGTTCTGGGAAACGCCCAACTCCTCCGCCGCCTATTCGCCTTAACCGCCGTAATGCCACGGCGTGTCGCTCATCACGAGCGGCGGCTCATCGCGGACCACCTCGGCCTCCACCACCTCACCCACCACCACCGAATGGTCTCCGACCTCGAGGATGTCGCTCACGACACATTCGAGGTAGTGGATCGATTTTGCCAAAATCGGCGTGCCCGTTTTCTTGAGGCTGAAAGCAATCTCGCCGAAGCGGTCGCCGTTTGAGGGCGTGGCCTTAAAAAATTGCTCAAAAACTTTTGTGTCCGATTTTCCGAGAAAATTCACGGAAAACGCCTTCCCCTCCTTCAATAAATCCAGCGAATGCGTGCCGTGCCTCACCCCGAGCATCACCTTCGGCGGGCGCATCGAGCACTGCGACAGCCAGCTCCCCGTGAACGCGTGGCAGGCGTTTTCCCCCTTCACGCCGATCACGTAAAGGCCGTAGGGAATTTTTCTTAAAATTTTTTTCTTGGCTTCTTCGTTCATTGAAATCAAATGTGTCTTCTGATGAGCCTGGGAAGCTCATCAAAATTGATGGGCTTGGTCACGTAGTCCTCGGCGCCCAACTGCTGCGCCCTGAATATGGCATTGGTGTGCTGAACGGCTGTCAAAAGGAGAATCGGGATGAGGCTCGTCTCGGGATGTTTCTTCAATTCGTGAAATCTTCCACGACCCCTTGTCCCACGCCAGTTCCTCTTTGGCTGTGTGCCAGGCGATGAAAAGGTGATCGGGATCTCTCAGGACGCTCATCGGGACGCGCAGTTTGACGGTCCGGTGACCCAAAAATTTGAACCGGAGCTTCGGCATCGATGAAAAAGGCTCCGATTTTTTATAAGGAAAGATTTCGACATTGGTCGCCGCGATCTCGTCGAACGCGCTGTCGAGAGTGAGGCTTAGCCTCAGCTCGCCGTTTTCAATGAAACAGTCCGCCTTCCGGCGCGTCGGCCCGCCACTGAAGCGTTGGCGGGCTGGCCCGCCCGGCGCCTCATAAGGAATCCGCGTGAAATATTCCCGCTCCCCCGCGAAGGAAAGGAGAAATTTTTTCCGGTAGGCGATCTGGCTTTGGTATTTTAAAATCGCCTCTTTTTTGCGCCCCAGTTCCTCCGGAGAAAGCAAGAGCGCCGTCCAGCGCGGCGGGTCATTCCAATAAGGAACCGGAGAATATCTTTTTGAAATGGGCCAGTCCCGGCCGTGAATGAGATAACAAGTGACAATCGGCTCCGGAATTTGTCCCGCCAGATTCAAAAACGCCAGATTCAGAAACAAATAGCAGGCCTTGTGGTCCGGGTTCCAGTCAAAGGGCGCGGTCACAAAAACCCGGGTCGGCTTGAACGACAAAAGAATGGTCTCAAAATCCTTCGTGATGTTTTCGCCCGTGTACGCGCTACCGTAGGAAAAATCATCGCGGTAAGGCACGCGGTTGATCCGCGTCAATAAACTTCGAAACGGTTTCGAGCGCTTCCAATGCCTCTGCCAGATCTTGAGCGTCCCAAAGTCGGGATAACCGAGAAAAATCAGGTCCCGTTTTTGAAGACCCAAAACACGCATCGCGGACTCGGCCTCGGCCATCCGTGTTTGACCGCTCCTGATAAAATCCGCGCGTGTGATCAGGGGCTTTTTTTGATAAAAAAGAGCGGCCATTTCATTGTGATCGCCGTGTGTCAAATAAACCACTTTGACCTCGGCGCCGCCCTTTCGTGCGGCTTGAATCATGCCCCCGGCGCCCAGCGTTTCATCGTCTGGATGGGGCGCAATCACAAGCACCCTGTCGTTTGCAGTGAATGAAAAATCACTCCCCGCCCACGCCACACTCGCCGCAAGCATCGCTCCGACCAAAAAAAGGAAACTTTTTTTTAAAAAAGACATAAACCTTTAAAACCTTTCCCGGGATGGAAACCCATTCGCGTTTAGGGTATCATGTCGCTTATGGCCTGGCAAAAAGATTTGCTCCGGTGGTTCGCCAAAAACCAGCGCCCGCTCCCCTGGCGCAGGCACACCCGCCCCTACGAAGTCTGGGTCTCCGAGATCATGCTCCAGCAGACGCAGGTCGAGACCATGCTCCCTTATTTCAGGCGCTGGATGAGGCTTTTTCCCACGATCGCCGCACTCGCGAAAAGCCCGGAGAAAAAAGTATTGAAGGCCTGGGAAGGCCTCGGCTACTATTCGCGCGCGCGAAACCTTCACGAGACCGCCAAACGCATCGTCCGCGAACACGGCGGCGCCTTTCCGCGGGATTTTGAAACCATTCTCTCTTTAAAAGGCATCGGCCGCTACTCGGCGGGCGCGATCGCGAGCATCGCGTTTAACGAGCCCCGCCCCATCGTTGACGGAAATGTCTTTCGCGTGTTGTCGCGGCTCTACGCGATCAAAAAACCCATCGACATTCCCCGAAACCGCGAAATTTTCTGGAAGCTCGAGGCGGATCTGATCCCCCCGAACCGGGCGCGCCTTTTCAATCAGGCGCTCATGGAGCTCGGCGCCCTCGTCTGCGCGGCGAAAAATCCGGCTTGCGCTCTTTGCCCGCTTCAAAAACACTGTTTGGCTTTTAAAAATGACGATCCCGAAGCTTATCCGGTGAGAGAAAAAAAGAAGAAGATGGTGAAAATTATCGCGGCGGCGGTTGTTATTTCGCGTAGGGGCGACCCGACGGGTCGCCCCCACTATCTTGTCCAACAAAGACCTCTGGGAGAAATAATGGGCGGCCTGTGGGAATTTCCGGAATGGAAATTGGCGAAAGACACCGCGCTCGATCCGGAAAAAATCAAACACCTCACCCTGAGGCGAGTCCTGAGTGATTTCGGAATGGAATCAAACGGGTTGAAAGAAATGGGGAGAATCAAAAGAAACTACACGCACCACCTGGAAACACTTCACGTGTTTGGCGTCCCCGCGCACGGGCGTGGAAACCCCGCCCCTACGGGCGGCTGGCCCTTCGCGTGGGTCACTCCGGAAAAATTCGCCGACTACCCTTTCTCGTCCGCGCACGCGAAAATTGCAAATATGATTCCCCTCACCCCTCCGGTCGCCACGGCGACCACCTCCCCTTGTTAAGGGGAGGAACTTAAGAACCGCACTTATTGCAAAATCCGAATAATTTCAGGCTGTGATAGACGACTTTGAAGCGCTGTTTTTTGGCCTCGTGGTCCTGGAGGCGCTCGATCGCGCCGTTCTCAAACTCGATGATTTTGCCACAGCGCACGCAGATAAAGTGATCGTGGTGCCGGTGCCCCACCGCGCGCTCGTAATATTTCCTGTCATTCCCAAAATCCTGCTCCTCGAGAATCTTCGCCTCTTTTAAAAGACTGAGCGTGCGGTAAACCGTCGCCTTTGAAATCGTCCGGTCCTCTTTTTTGGAATGCTTGAGAAGCTCATCGGCCGTGAAATGCCCGCCGACCGTCATCGCCTGCCCGAGGATCGTGCGGCGCTGGCTGGTGAGTTTCAATTCTTTTTTTTCCAAAAAATCGGTAAATAATTTCTCAGGCGTCATTTTTTCTCCCGCTTCCAAAACCGGGACACGAAAAGCCACAGCGCCGAAACAGACACCGCCGCCGCCGGAAACCATTTCCCGTAAATCCCGTCCGGCGAAACCGGCTCCGTCATCAGGTGCCAGTATTCGTTGTTCGGCAAAAGGCCCGCTTCGGAAAATTCGTGAAAGGAATAAATAAGAATCTGCGCGACAAAAAGCAGAAGAAAAATTCCGGTGACCTGGAAGAAAAGCCGGACATTGATAAAACGGCTGAACCGCACCCACACCCAGCAAAAAACGGCGACCGCCGCCAGCCCCGCAAGCACGCCCGCAATCACGCGGCCCTGCGGCACCTGAATCAGCATGAGCGCGGTCTCCATTCCCTCGCGGGTGATCATGAAAAGGGTGAACAAAAAAACACCGAAGCCGGCCATCCGGCGCGAAGCGCGCGAGGCGATGTTTGCCCCGAGTTTTTCTTCCATATTTTTTTTGAGATTCCTGCCCTGAAACCACATTTGAATCACGAGCGTCGTGACCATCACCGCCGCCACGAGGCCCAATATCCCTTCCCATAAAGGTTCGTTCACGCCGTGCGACATTACCCAGCCAAAAAAACCGCTCGCGGCAAGCGACAGGGCAATTCCCCAGTAAACGGCATACAAAAGCCAGGCCTCCCCGGCACGCTTGAGATACGAAATGATGATCGACACAATCAAAAACGCCTCGAAACCTTCCCTCAATACAATCACAAACGCCTGGAACATTATTTTTTCCTCAACGTTTCCGCATAATCCGAAACGAGCCTGCCATCCCTGCCATTCAGACGCGATTTTTTGCGCATCTTCTCCATCCACTCGCCCCACGTTTTGTCGTCATAATCCCCGGGGTCATACAGTTTGTGGCATTTGGCGCACTTGGCCACGTAAAGCCTTTTCGCCTTTTGGGCGTCAACCCATGCCGTGTCGGCGGCATCGGCGGCAGAAATAAATGCCGCCAACACCGACACCGGCAGGAACAATTTTAGAACTCGATGCCCACGATGCATCGGATGTTTAGCCGTTCATGCTCGTCCAAAACCAGGGACTTGGCGCCGTCGGGATCGCTCCCGTAATTTTTCCCGTACGCCTGGGCGAGTGCCGTGACCGTCACCCACCAGCTCTCCCGCCGGTAGTTCACGACCGGGCCCAAAAAGTACGCGCTGTGTTTCCATTCGCTGTAATCCTCGATCTCGTTGTGATCGCGAAACTCGAAACCCAGCGCCCAGCGCTTGTTCAGCTGTTTGGCGGCGCCGAAAGTGACCTCGAGCTCGCCTTCGGTTTCGCCTTCGTCCTTCCACTCCGTCGCGTGAGTCAGATTGAGCGCCCATTTCCAGTCGCCGTTTCGCTTTCCGAGAATGATTTTCTCCTCAAGCTCGGTTTCGTGCGCGGCAAAGCGCGGCTCAAGGTACAGCGCCAGCCCCACCGGGTGCGTCGCGGGGTCAAGCACGAGAAATTTATTTTCTATCGAAACGCCTTCAAATTCCGATTCGCTCCGGTGGGCATTTTCCGAAACGCTGTGAAAATTTTCGACTTTTTCATTCAAATAAAATGACAGGAGATAATTGTCGTTGACGCCGTATTCGATCTCCTGCCGGAAATCCCATCGGTTGTAATGATCCTGGCCGACGGTTTTATTTCTCCCCAGGCGCGACGTCACGTGATTTTCAAATTCCCACGCCCCCTGCGGCATCGTTTCCGGTTCGTAGGTGTAGGTGAAAAGCCGCTCGGTGGCTCCGGCACTCCCGAGAGCCGTCAAAAGAAAGAGGAAAATTCCCAAAAGCGCTTTTTGAAGCTTCATTATTTTCTCCCTGAATTTCCATCAAATGTTTTTAGCTCGGGTCGATTTATGATGCGCCGTCCCTGGCTCTGAGTGAAATGGCGCCTACGCGTAAACCAGAATCCCGCCCCAATAGGCGGTCAAAAAAATAAGCAGGTTACCCATCGCGGCCCCCGCGATGCGAAAAACTTTTGGACCTTGCCCGTCCACGGCGCGCCGCGTTTTCAAATGAACGGCGCGAAGCGCGTAAAAAATAAAAACGGAACACGCCCCGTAAAAATGCCTGCGCGCCGAGCCTCCCATCGCCCCAAACCCGCCGGCATCGATCCAGCCCACCGCCATCGCCGCGATCAAAAAAAGAAAACCGGCCGTAAACGCAAATCGCGCGAAGCGTTCATAGGCCGCGTCCTTTTTCCGGGCCCAAAAAACCAGACAAACCAGCTCCAGAAAAAAGAAAGCGATCGGAAAGTGCACTAAAAAAGGATGGAGCGGGATACGGGTCATTTATTCAGAACGAGCTTTCCCTGCCGCGTGATGAGAAGCCGGTACAACGCCTCTCCGTGACGGATGAGGATCTGTTTCTCTTTTCCGAAAAGTTCCTCGGTTGAAAACACTTTTTCATCTTTTTTGTCCATCAGAACCCCGGGGCTATCTAATTGAGACTTATTCTCAATTGAGAGGATATCTCAATTGAAATCCGGTGTCAACATTTTTATTCCGATTATTTGAACGCGCGGAAAATTTCGACCAGGCCCATCCGCATGAGCATCACGCCGATGGCGGCCAAAAGGAGGTTGGATATCTTGGAGAGCGTGTGCGAGCCCGACCGGCCGAGCAAACCGGAGAGAGGCTCCGCGGCGGAGAGGACGAGGCCGCAGAGGAGAATGTTCGCGACGATCGAAAAAAGCGTCGGGAAAAGCCCGAAGGAACTCAGGAGAATGAGCGACGTCGTCAGCACCGCCGGCCCCACGATGAGCGGCACCGCCAGCGGCACCGCCCCCATCGCGCCAAAAGGCATCCGGGTCTCTTTGCTATAGGCCAGGAGATCGCGGATCGAAATGATGAACAGGATCGCGCCGCCCGCCACGAAAAAATCGTTGATCGTGATCCCGAGCCAGGCGAACACGAGCCGCCCCACCCACAAAAAAATGATCGCCACGAGGAGCGCGGTGAGCGTCGAGTGCCGGATGAGGTCCTTTTTTTCCCGGCTTGAAAGGCCGTCCGTCAGGGCAATGAAAAGCGGAAGCGTCCCGAGCGCGTCGACCGCGACGAAGATGGGGACAAACGCGAGAAAATAGTTTCTAAACATCAGGCGGCCAGCGCCTTTTCCACGTCCGAAAAAAGCTGAGGCGAGGCGGAATGGTACTCGCCGAGGATCTTTCCGCTCGAATCGACCAAAAGGCTGGTCGGAATTCCCACGATGCGAAAATTTTCGGCGACGGACTGGTCCTCGTCAAGGAGCACCGGATAATTGATTCCCATTTTCGCGGCAAACGCAGAAACCTTTCCCTGAGACTCCCCCACGTTCACGCCGAGCGCCGTGAAGCCGCGCGCGGCGTATTGCCGCTGGAGACGGATGAGATCCGGAATTTCTTCGCGGCAGGGCGGGCACCAGGTCGCCCAGAAATTGACGAGCACGGCCTTTTTTTCTTTCAATAAACCGTCAAGGCTCACGGTTTGGCCGTTCAAATCCACGAGCGTAAAGCGCTGATCGGGACTCAGTTCGGCCGCCATCCCGCTTGGCGAACCCGCGCCGCCCACGCACCCGGCCGCGAAAAAAGAGACCGCCAGCAAAAGCACCGAACCGACCTTCGCCATTTTTCTCATATCAAAAGTCCTCCCATTTTTATCAAAAGATATTCCGCCGTGAGAATGAGAAACCAGCCAAAGGCCTTTTTCACCTTTTCAAGCCAGGGCCCCGATTTGGGGATCGAGGTCAAAAGCCCCGTGAACGTCCCGAGAAGGATGAGCAAAGCCCCCGCGCCGTAACCAAACACGAAAAGAAGCGAAAAACCGTAGAGCAGATTCTGCTTCGTCCCGACGTAAACGAGGATCGCGGCCAACACCGGCGCCGTGCAGGGGCCCATGATGAGGCCTGAAAAAACGCCGACCATAAAAACGCCGAAGAGCCCCCCTTTTTTGCGGGACTCGGGCTGTCCGGGGGAAAATGAGGGAATTTGAAAAACACCCAGCATGGAAAGCCCCAAAAAGAGCGTCACATTCGCCACCAAAAAATAGGTCCAGGGATTGGAACCGATCCGGCCGAAGAGCTTTCCGGAAAGCGAGGCAAAAGCGCCGAGGCAGGCGTAGGTCACGGCGATGCCCAGGACATAAATGAGCGACAGAAAAAATCCTCTCCATTTTCCGCCGGCCGAGCGGGCGCCGATGTAACCGAGTGTCAGGGGGATCACGGGATAAACGCAGGGCGTGAAACTGATGAGAACCCCGGCGAGAAAAACGGCCACGAACGCCAGCGGCGGGTTGGCTTGGATCAGGGAATCAATGTGGTTCAGCCAGGAAGTCATGTGATAATTGTAACCTACCGGACGCGGTCCGGTACATAATTTTCATGCCAAGCGGAGCTCAAAAAAGATTAGACCTAGCGACGGGTGACGCGGAGGAGGGCTCCCAATAATTCAACAAGGCGGAGCACTTGTAGAATTATTGGGATACCGCAGCGGCAGGCCCCGTCGCCTTAAAATTTGAAGAGCGGAGCTGTCCGCAGGCGGCCTGGATGTCGCGGCCTTTCGAGAAACGCACCGTCGTTCGGATGCCGCTTTTCTGGAGAATCTGCTGGAAGCGCACGACATCCGGATACGTCGGCGCCTCGTGCGGAAATTCCTCGATCGGGTTGTAGGGAATGAGGTTCGCCTTGCACAGCAGGCCCTTCAAAAGTTTCGCGAGATCCCGGGCCTCTTTTTCGCCGGCGTTCACGCCGCGGATCAGGATGTATTCAAACGTGATGGCGCGACGGGTTTTTTTCACGTATCTTTTGCAGGCCTCGACGAGCGTCTTCACGGGATACGCCTTATTGACCGGCATGATGGCGCCGCGCACCGTGTCGGTGGCCCCGTGGAGCGACACCGAGAGCTCGACCTGCAGGCCCTCGCCGGCAAACGTCTCGATTTTCGGCACGACGCCGCAGGTGGAGACCGTGATGCGCCTGGCGCCGATACCGAGGGCGTTTTTAGAATTCAGCGTCCGGATCGTCCGCAGAAGTTCGCGGTAATTGTCAAACGGCTCGCCGATACCCATGAAAACGATGTTCGTGAGTTTTTTGTTCGGCGACACGTCGCGCGCCAAAAGCACCTCCGCCACCATTTCGCCCATCGAAAGATTCCGGAAAAAACCGGCCTGCCCGCTCGCGCAAAACGCGCAGTGAAATTTACAGCCCGCCTGCGAGGACACGCAAACCGTTTCGCGGCCGTTCCGGGGAATGTAAACCGTCTCGACGAGATCCCCGTCCGTCAATTTCAAAAGGAGCTTCGTGCTCTTGTCTTCTTTGGATTCTTCGCGGCCTTTCTCCGCGGGCAGGAGAAGCGAAAAATTCGCCTTCAATTTCTCGCGCGACGCCAGCGAAAGATTCGTCATCCGGTCAAAATCGTAAACGCCTTTTTCGTAAATCCACCGGAGCACCTGATCCGCGCGGTAAGGCTCGAGCGCCATTTCGGCGAAGCGCTTTTTCAGTTCTTCGGGAGTGAGATTAAGGACGTTGATTAAAGA
>JACPWF010000023.1 GCA_016197155.1 Candidatus Omnitrophota bacterium
CAACCTCCCCGGCCAGTCTCGCGCCGGTCAGTCCGTCCATCACCGGCACGATTCTCGCTGTCGCCGCGGGGGATCCAACTGCGACGGCGCCGAGAAAATGGGCGCTGAATTTCTGATCGAGACGCAATTTTTCATACCGCCGGTGATTGGTCTCATGCAAAACCTGCGGCTGGACGGAGATGTAGGAAATATTTTTCCGGCGGAGAATGGATTTTAAATTTGGCGTGTGATAACCGCCCGTAATCAGCACCGCTTTTTGCTCTCCTTCCAACTTCTCGCTTCTAACTTCTAACTTTTTCAACGCATTCTCCACAAACGCCTCATCGCGCGCGCGAGTCAGCGCATAAAATTCTTCGGCCCTCGCCACAATCGCATCAAATCCGGATTTCAAAAATAAAGCCCGCTCGTAGTACTGCCCCAAGTCCATGATCTGTTTATTAAGGAAACCTGTGAGGCTTGTGGTGAGCGTAGTCGAACCACTTGTAATCGTGAAATTTTCTGAATCTTTTTTGTAGGCTTCAAATTCCTCGGGTGTCAGCGTGAAATCAAATAATTTTTTGAGAGAATGTAAAATCCTATCGGAACGGCGAAGGACAACTTCATCCGTCGTCCGCGTGAGGGAATCGTAAACGGCATTTTCCAGCGCCGCTTGTTCATCAATAATTTTCGCAGGGTCAATCTTTGACGCGGCGTGAAGGTAGGAAATGTATTTGAAAAGCTCTTTGTATTTTTTTCTGTCTTCTAACTTCTCACTTCTAACTTCTAACTTTTCTTCCAACAGCGCATAAAACGCCTTCTGCCCGTTACGGTCATCCGCCGCAAGCTTCTCCGGTAATTTCAAACCTTTGGCCAGTTCTAAAATTTCTTTTTGGTCAGCCTCAGACAGGCTAGAGATAGCGGCAGCCTGTTCTTCGGAGGCTTTTTTGAAATCAATTTTGGATTCGAGAGACTTGAGGCGTTTGAGCGCTTTTAAATGTTCGAATGGCGAAGAAGACAGGTCACCATATTCGGTCAACATTTCAATATATTCTGGAAACCCTGTCTCCCCTTTTAAAAAACGTTCGCGTTTTACATCAAACTCAAGAAGCAGCGGATTGTAAACTCGCGGCTTTAGCGTTTTAACCGTATTTTCAATCTGCGAAAGATAGACCTCAAACTTCCCGCGCTCGCGCGCCGTGTAACGGTAGGCCTCGACCGCCTTCAAATAAAGCTCGGGATTTTCCACGCCCCAGAGATTAAACTCGCGGTCGGAGGTCAGATCAAGGAGCTCTTCCCCATGCAAAGTTCCCTGCCGCAGATAACGCATCGCGATTTCCCTGCGCTGCTTCGCTGTCCCGTATTTTCTTAAAAAAGACAGAGAATCGTTGCCGTTGCCGGCCTCCACAAAAATCTGCCGGATGCCTTTTTCATTTTGAAGAATAATGTCCAGAGCTTTGGCGAGATTAATCTGTCCGGACTCATTGGTATGGGCGTCCTGAATGAGGATAAATAGTTTGTCATCATGACGGGCGCGCGGCGCCACCCACGCATCCTCCACGCGCGCCACGGAGGCGGGAAATTGGAAATGGATCTCGGGCCGTTCGCGAAACGGCCACTCGATGGGTTTCAGTTCAGGATTGGCAAACGCGATCTGCTCGCACAAAAGCGAAAAAATAAGCGCGAGCGAGATGCTTTTTAGAGCCGATTTTGGCCGGGAATTCAATCTCAATTTCCTCTTCTTTTAGGGGTGATTCAAAGTCTTTAGGAAGTCACTGCACAAGGTGTGAAAAGTTTACCTGATGAGGAGAAAAAATCCAATATCCGCCTTCAAAAAAGCGCTTTATCAAGTCTGATTATTTTTTATCAATTTGATATGAATTGAAATGTAAATCACAGGGCAAAAAAAATTTATGTTTTATTCCGGCAAAAAATTCGAATATAATGATTCATGAGATGGCTATTCGACAAAAGGGTTTCACGCTCTGGTTGACGGGCCTGCCCTGTGCGGGGAAGACAACGCTTGCCAACGCGGTGGCCGCGGAACTCCGCCGGTCCGGTTGGCGGGTGCAGTGTCTGGACGGAGACCGGATCCGTCAAAAATTGTCCCGTGACGTGGGTTTTTCAAAAGAGGACCGCGAAATCCACGTGAGCCGCGTGGCGCTCACCGCCTCGTTTCTGGCGCGAAACGGTTTCGCGGCGATCGTCTCGCTCATCTCCCCCTACCGTTCCATGCGGCGGGATGCCAGACAAAAGATTGACCGCTTTATCGAGGTTTACGTGCGCTGTCCGCTCGCCGTGTGCGAAGCGCGCGACGTGAAGGGCATGTACCGGCTGGCGCGCGACGGGAAAATTAAAAACTTCACCGGCGTCTCGGACACCTATGAAGAACCCTTGAGGCCCGATGTCACCGTCCGCACGGACCGGATGGGCGTCAAGGCCTGCGCGAATAAAATCCTGCGGGTTCTGGAATACCGCGAGTGGATTCTTCCGGATGGAAAAACGCGTATCTCCGCCTGAACGCCCCTGATTGGCACTCCTCTTCAATCTCGCCGTAATTTTCGACAGCCTCGGAAAGCGGGCGCGTGTTTTGCTTTCTCATTTCCGTGAAGACGGGTGAAGCCGGCACGCCCAGGAGAGGAAAAATGTGTTCCTCAAAAATTCCCTGGGCGTCGCGCGTCAGTTCCTCGTAGCTCAGGACCACCGATCGGTCTCTCAGCCAAATGGATTTAAAGACGTCGCGATAAAGCCCCTCGATGCGGCGGCGGAAACGCCCGAATTCCTCGCGGTCAAACCGGAACGGCGGCGGCACCCGGTAATCCGGCGTCCAGACCCATTGCCCCGTGAACTCCGCGGCCTTGAACGAAATGAACTGGTCGATCAGCGACTCCCGGTAGAGGACGATGAATCGGGCGTTCGGAAAAGCGGCCTTCAAGTCTTCCAGGACCAGCCCGTGTCTTTGCAAACACATGAAGATGAGTTTCGCGCCGCAAATCCGGGTCGGCGTGTAGTGGATGGAGTGAACGATATGCCTCAGAACGGCCGCTCTCGAAATCCAGCGCCGGCGCAGGCCGTAGGACATGTCCGGATTTAAAATTTCAGGCAGGAACGCGACGCCCGGGATGGAGTTGAGATAGCTGATTAAGAGATTACTGCCCGAGCGCTTCGTCGCGATGACAAAGACAGGCTCCTTTTCCGAACGGCGGGTATAAAAATGGGCCGCCAATTTGACCCGATGAAAAAACCGTTTTCGGATAATTTTGAACTGCCTCTTTGATTGGTGTAGAACCGGTGAAATGCCCATGGGCCTCCCTCCTTTTGACGGATCCGCGGTACAAATCCGGCGCACCAGACATTTCTAAAAAGTCTAAATGCGCGCGGCGGAGGCCAGGGGCGGGGATCGGAGGTGAAGGGAAAAAAACCGGTGCGAGAGGGGGGCTACGAAGGAAAACCAGGCCAAACCCGTTCTTGACAACCCGCTCGAAAAATCCTGCCGGCCGAGGACGAAAAACCAGATGCCCGAATGGAGCGCCCGGCGAAGGGACTTTTGATGGGTGAAAACGGGCTTGCCGGCCAGGGAATTCTTTTCCAGGGAGCCTGACAACAGATGGCTGTCCGGCGCCCGAACGGTGTCATGACGAAAAACACCGGACGCAAATCTTAAAAAAAAGCAACCGAAGAAAAAGATCAGAAAAAGACTGATAAGCTTTTTCATGGCTCTATTCTATAAAAACCCAAAAGGTTTATCAATTAAAAACTTTTTTTAACAAATGAAATTTATCCGTTCGTAACACCCCCGAAACACTTGACAGGTAAGGTATACTTCAGGTCAATATGAAAAAGTCTCTATTCCTCATTCTCATCGGGATCACTTTAAACGCGGACGCGGGGTTTTGTTCCCCCATTGAAAAGGCGATCGAGCACAAAAACGCCGCCGACGATTTTTTAAGGCAAGACAAAATTTCCCTTGCCGTCGAAGAATACCAAAAAGCGGCCTCGCTCAATCCCGCGTCCACCGACACTTACTTTAATCTCGCGATCGCCTGCCACTCGGCGAAAAATTTTAAGGCCGCGGCGGCCGCGCTTCGAAAAGTCGTATCGCTCGATCCGAAGGACGCCGAGGCGTGGTACAACCTGGCGTGTCTCCTGCTTTACGAGGGGGATTTGGAAGAGGCGAAGAACGATTTTGAGAAGACCCGCGGCGTTTGCGCGGCCCATTCCGCGTTTGGGCCGCTCGCCGAAAAGGGCCTGCGGTTCATCGAGGAAATAAAACAAGAAGATCCCGGGATCCGGAAAATCATCCTCCGGCTGACCCGGGACCTGCCCACCTTACAAGTATCCGATTGACCTTAGGCGCGGTGACGGATCTCGTTTGACCGCAGAGCGGCCTTCCCGAGCGTCATCTCCGGAGCCAGCGCCAAAGCTCTCCGGTACACTTCGTACTTTTTGATCACGACTTTCACGTTCAGGCCCGTTTGCTCCGGAGCGGCCGCAAACTGCAGAATCGACATGGGCTTGTCCGCCCCTATCCCCTCCGCCGCGAACGCCGGTGAAGCCAAAAGCAAACCTGCCAGCGACAGAACACTGATGAACTTCTTCATGGTGCCTCCTTATCATTATTATCAGGGAGTATACATTAATAAATTAAAATAGTCAATAGTTACTAATTATTAACTATTATTATCAATTTTATCGTTAAAATGACCTCTATTGGTTCGAAGAAATATTGATGTTTTGGGCCTGGCGGCATATAATCTCTCTTTTGGCTTTTGGGCCCCCTCGTCTAGTGGCCTAGGACGTCACCCTCTCACGGTGAAGACACGGGTTCGACTCCCGTGGGGGCTATGGTACTCAAAATATGAAAAACCTCTCACCTAAAAATCCGCTCTGGCGGTTCATTGATGAAAACGGCTCGTTCTGCGCCGAGGCGCCGGACGGGACGGACCGTCTTTACTTCCCGCTGGCCAATGAAGCGGGTATTCTGTCCAGCATCACGCCGGACCTGCACGGCGACATCAAAACGAGCCACGACTCGTTTTTGACGACACCCGTCACGATCGAGGATTTGCGGGATTCGAAATCCAGCCGCAATTTTTGGGTCCGCGTCGAAGGCAAAGGGATCGGCGGGCAGGCCTGGTCTCTCACGGGGGTTTCCGCGGCGCAAAACGCCGCGAAGTTTTCCGGGAAAAATCCGGAAAAAGCTTCTCTGGAGGCGGGTATCCTCTGGCACAAGGTCACGCGCGAAAATGGCGCGCTGGGACTCAAGGCCGAGATCCTCAATTTCGTCCCCGTCTCCGACGACACCGTCGAAATCATGATGGTGAGCCTTCAGAACACCGGCGCGGCGAAGATCCAGGTCACGCCCACGTCCGCGATTCCCATTTTCGGCCGCTCGGCGACCAATATTCGCGACCATTACCACGTCACCACCCTCTTGCACCGCATCCTCTCCCATCCGGCCGGGGTCGTCGTGAAACCCACGATGTCGTTTGATGAGCGCGGCCACCGGCTGAACGAAACCGCTTATGCCGTTTTGGGTGTGGCGGAAAACGGGGACCTCCCCGAAGGGGTTTTCTCCACGATGGCTGATTTTGTCGGGGAAGGCGGAAACCTCGAGGCGCCGCGGGCGGTCATTGAAAACCTGCCGCCCCCTCAAAAGGACACGACCTCCTATCAGGGCAAACCCGCGATCGGGGCGATCCGTTTCAAAACCGTCACGCTCGGCCCGCGCCAGCGCGCGCAGTTTGTTTTGATTCTCGGAATCGCGGAAAAGGAATCCCAAATCGAGGAATGGCTCAAAAAATTCGGATCCCATTCAAAGGCCCAGGCCGCCCTTGAGGAAAATAAGAACCACTGGGCGAAAAAATTGGACGCGATCCGTTTCAAAACCCAGGACCCGGCGCATGACGGGTGGCTGCGCTGGGTGGGCCTCCAGCCTTTTTTAAGAAAATTATTCGGCTGTTCCTTCCTCCCCGATTTTGATTACGGACGCGGCGGGCGGGGCTGGCGGGATCTCTGGCAGGATAGCCTGGCGCTTCTTTTGACCGCGCCCGCCGAGGCGAAAAAATTATTGCTTCACAATTTTAACGGCGTCCGCATCGACGGCTCAAACGCCACGATCGTCGGTTCCGATTCGGCCTCCTTCGTCGCCGACCGCAACCGCATCCCGCGCGTGTGGATGGATCACGGCGTGTGGCCGTACCTGACGCTCGAGCTTTACATCCATCAAAGCGGTGACTGGCCGGTCCTTTTCGAAAACGCCCGGTACTTCCGCGACCACCTCTTTTCCCGCGCGAGAAAAAAAGACGCCGATTGGACCGAGGCGGACGGGCAAAATTTGAAAACTAAAAAGGGCCGTGTCGTCCAGGGGACGGTGCTCGAACATCTGTTGGTCCAGCACCTCGTCCCATTCTTCAACGTCGGCGAGCACAACCACATCCGTTTGGAGAACGCGGACTGGAACGACGGCCTCGACATGGCCGCCGCGCGCGGCGAGAGCGTCGCGTTCACCTCCCTCTACGGTTCGAACTTGAAAAAATTGGCCGGCGTTTTGGAACACCTCGCCGGAAAGAGCCGCATCAAAAAAGTGGCGCTGGCGGCGGAGCTGGGAATCCTGCTTGACCGCGTGAAGGGCAAAAAAGTCAATTACCACTCGCCCGCGGCCAAACAGAAAAGACTCGGACAATATTTCACAAAAGCGGAGCCCTTTGTTTCGGGGAAAAAAATCGCCGTCCCCATTCAAAAACTGATTCAAGACCTGCGGGAAAAAGCCGATTTCATCATGGGCCACGTCGCGCAGAGGGAGTGGATCCAGACGCGCTTCGGGGACGGCCTCTTTAACGGCTACTACGACAATCACGGCCGGCGCGTGGAGGGGGATTTCCCCCACGGGTTTCGCATGACGCTGGCGGGACAGGTCTTTCCCATCATGAGCGGCGTGGCTTCGCTCCGGCAGGTTTCAGAAATTTTTAAAACCGCCAAAAAATATCTGAAGGACAAGGAACACGGCGGCTTCCGGCTCAACACCGACTTTCACGAGATCCGCCTGGACCTGGGCCGCGCGTTTTCGTTCGCCTACGGCGAAAAAGAAAACGGCGCCTTTTTCAGCCACATGGCGGTGCTCTTGGCCAACGCGCTTTACCGGAGAGGATTTGTGAAGGAGGGCGAGGAAGTCCTGACCTCCATTTACCGGATGTGCCTGCGCACGGAAAAAAGTAAAATTTATCCGGGCATCCCCGAATATTTCAACTCCGAAGGCCGGGGGCATTACCATTACCTCACCGGTTCGGCGAGCTGGCTCGTGCTCACGATGCTGACGCAGGTGTTCGGCGTGCGGGGCCTTTACGGCGATCTCGTCCTGGCGCCCAAGCTGACGCGGGAAATTTTCGGGAACGGCAGGGAGGTCTCGGTGAACTGCGTTTTTGCGGACAAAAAAATCACGGTGACCTACCGCAATCCCAAAAAAATCCCCCACGAGCACACCTGCGTGACGCGGATCCTGATGAACGGAAAAAATCTGGAAGGCGTGGAGCTCAATAAAAAGGAAGCGCTCATCCCCCGCGAACTCTTCCTAAAATCCGCGAAGAAAACCGAAAACCATCTTGTGGTGAGTTTGGAATGATGTTTTGCCCCGTTGTGTAACGGTAGCACGGCAGCCTCTGGAGCTGTTTGTCTTGGTTCGAATCCAAGCGGGGCAGTTTTTATTTTAAATTGGGGTTTTTTGATTTAGAATAGGCTTCCTGCGGAAGTGGCGGAACTGGCATACGCGCATGTTTGAGGGGCATGTGCCGCAAGGCTTGAGGGTTCAAATCCCTCCTTCCGCACGTTTTTTTTGCACAAACTGCGCCGCCTGGCGCAAACGCTCGACGGCCTTTTCCTTTCCCAAAAGAGACACGGTCTCGAAAAATCCCGGGCTGACGCTCCGCCCGGTGACCGCCACGCGGCAGGGATGGATGAATTCCTTGCCGCTCATCCCGAGATCCTTCATGAGGGTGCGGCTTTTTTCCTCGATTGTCTTCGTGTTGAAATCGCCGAGCCCCTCAAGAAGCGCGGCATAACTTTCAAACGCCTTCGCCAGGCGGCCGTCCTTCAAAAATTCCTTCGCGGCTTCGTCATTGTAGGTGATTTTGTCCTCGAAGAAAAATTGCGCGAGGTCCGGGAACTGCGCCAGAGAAAAAATCCTCTCCTGAAACAACAAAACGAGCCGTTCGAGCCACGCCCGGTCCGAAACGGCGTATCCCCTTTTTTCCAAATAAGGGACGAGTTTGTCGGTCAGATCCGGTATCGCGAGCTTCCGCACGTACTGCCCGTTCAGCCATTCCAATTTTTCTTTGTTAAACACCGCGCCCGTTTTTAAAACGCGCCTCAATTCAAACTTTTGAATGAGCTCGTCGCGGCCGATGATCTCCTGGTTATTCCCCGGCGACCAGCCCAGAAGCGACAGGTAATTCACGAGCGCCTCGGAGAGACACCCCGCTTCCTGATACTCGCGGATCGCCGTGGCGCCGTGGCGTTTGGACATCCTGGACCGGTCCTCGCCCAAAATGAGCGGGATGTGGCAAAAAACGGGCGGGCGGAACCCGAGCGCCTCGTAAAGCGGCAGTTGTTTGGGGGTATTGGAAATGTGGTCGTCGCCGCGGATGACATGCGTGATCCCCATGTCCGCGTCGTCGCAAACCACGGCGAAATTGTAGGTCGGACTGCCGTCGGATTTGAAAATGACCAGGTCCTCCGCCAAAGAAATATGCTGGGTCAGGTCAAACTCGATCTGCCCGTGCAAAAGATCCTGAAAGGCGACCTTCCCGGTTTTCGGCATCCGGAAACGGACCGCGTTTTCCTCGGGGTACGCCAAATTTTTCCCGATCAATTTCTCCGCCGTCTGGCGGTAGAACGCGGTGCGCGCGGACTGGAAAACGGGTTCCCCGTCCCAATCGAGCCCGAGCCATTTCAGGCTTTCCAAAATCTCGTCCAAAAATTCTTTTTTCGAGCGTTCCTTATCGGTGTCCTCGATGCGCAGAAAAAACTGCCCCTGTTCATGCCGCGCGAAAAGCCAGTTGAAGAGTGCCGTGCGGGCGCTGCCGATATGGAGGAAGCCGGTGGGACTTGGGGCGAAACGGACTTTCACGGAAGGCATGAAAAATTATCCCAGCTCAATGTCAATCCGCGGCACAAACTCATCGCGGACTTTGAGCGCGTGGGGATGCGGGATCGTGTCGCCTTTAAAATCCATGACCCTCCCCTGCCTGTCCGTGAGCGAAATCTTTTTCACCGCCACGCGCGGGTTGCCGAAGGTGTCGAGACGCTTGGGATTGTGGACCACGACGAGGGTCTTGCTCAAAAAAAGAAACGCGAGGCTGTTTTTGGGCAGTTTGACCTTCACTTCGTTTTCTTCTTTGTCAAAAAAACTCCGCTCGGTGTTTTCGTTCAAAAATAAAAATGCCGGAAGCTGAGGCTCGAAACGCAGGCAGATCTTCCCGTCCGGACTCAGGATGAACGGATGCTTGCCGACGTTCATCAAAAGCCACATCGACAAAAATTCGGCCGTGGAACCCGAAAGCCGCGCGACGAATCCGGCGCCGTGCAGGGACCTGTCGCAAAAAGCGCTCGAGACGAGAAACGACGAATTTTCGAGAATGCTCCGACCGTAGCGCTCAGCCGGCTGAAAGGGAATGAGCACCTTTCTGAAATCCTTAAAAAATTCCTCGGCCATGCCGCTTTTTAAAATTTCAAGAATAAATTTATACTCCATGTGCAGCCAAACGGATTCGTTCTCCATCCATCCCGGCGCGAAAACGCGCGCGCGGCCGATCTGAAGCGGCGCGGACTCCATCGGCGCGTTCACCTTATACATCGAAAGTTTCTCGTCGTGCAACGCGCTCGATCGCACGGCCTTGACGAGGCGCTTGCGCCGCTCGGGGTCCTTTTCCACTTTCAGGGCGTGCACCGGCCCCTCCAGAAAAAGAGGAAGCGGCGTCTGTTCGAACCGCGCAGGAAACGCCGACTGCCTGGCTTTGTCTCTCACTTTGCAGGCAAGGCCCTCATTCCGGAAATACGTGGGGACCATCTGGTTTTTCGCGTCGTAAGCCTTCTCAAGCCCCATGTCTATTTTTTCCCGCGCGTGTTCGAGGAAGGCCTTCACCTCGACAGGGCTTATTTTTTTCTCCTTGCCGGAGAGGCCTGAAAAAGTCTCGGCGCGAAACTTTTCTTTGAGGCCGGTGGCCGCGTCCCAAAAAACGAAATCCTTGTCCGAACCTCTGTCGTTAAAATGCTTCTTCAAAAGCTGATTTAATTTTGAGATAAATTCCTGAAGCTCAGCCGGCATCGCGAACGGCCCGCCGGCCGCGAAAGGCTCGAGCGACTGCAGCATAAAAACCGCCAGGCGCTTCAGCTCAAACGTCTCGGGAAGCGAGGAACCCAAAAGTCCGGGCAAGCCGTTCAGCGCGTCGTACCAGGACGGTTTGTCGGCCTCCATCTCGATCCCCACGCCGTGCGCGTCGAGTGAGGCGAGTTTGTTCGCGAAAAGGCACAAAAGCTTCACAAAAAGCGTGGTGCGGTAGATCTCGCCGCGTCCGCCGCGCGTGCGGACGAGCCGCGCGTGCATGCGTCTCTGGCCCAGGAGCCGTTCTTTTTCCTTATCCTCCACCACCGCCGAATACTGGCGCAATTGATTTTGGTCTTTCAAAAAATATTTCTCCGCGCGGGGCCTGACACGGTGGCTGTTGTCGTAAAACGTGTGGTCCTTGTTCAAAAAGAGAAGCCTCTCTTTTTCTTCCGGATAAATCGCCAAAAAATTCTCAATCAAATCCAGGTTGTAGGTCCAGTGGTCGGTCCAAAAACCCTCTCCGTGCTCGGCGCGGTCTTCGCGCGAAAGAAACGGTCCGGCCTCCTCCAAAAAACGCCTGAAAAGCGCGGGCGTGACGAGTTTTCTTTCCTCCAAAAAGCGGTAAAGCTCGCCGAGCGTGAAAGGCCTCTCGAAAAATCCGGCGCATTCGCCCAGACGCGCGGCATTCAACTTAAAAATTTTCCTCAGAAAATCCCCGGCAGTCTTTGAAAGGTGGAAATGGAACTCGGCGCCCTTGAGGACAAGCGGATTGAAGCCGTCGAGCTGGATGAGGCCGAGGAACGTGCGGATATTGAGATCCCTCACCCTCGGCTCGAACCAGACGTCACTGCGGCGGTTTTGATTCACGTCGCGGTAATTGCCGTCGCCCTGCGCGAAATAGGCCGGCTCGACGAGAAACCGGTTGTAGTCACGCTCGAGGTCCCCGTGCTTGCGCGAATAAACGTACGAGACGAATCCGCCGCTCCGGTCCAAGACCACCGGCAGGCCGCCGCGGATCACATTGTCGAGATACGTCTGGCCGCAGTAGAGATCGTAAACCGGAGAGGCCGTCGCCGTGAAAATCCGGCCTTTGATGCCTTCGATGAGACGCCGGTTTTCTTCGCCTTTTTTTTCAAAATAAAAAGCGCTTCGCGCGCGCGTGACGAAACGATTCAAAATTTCCTGAGAATTCGCCTGGCCGTAATAAGAAATGACCTTCCGCGTCTTGCCCGCCGGCAGGTCCAGGTGCGCGAGGCTGAAGGCGCAGGGCAGTTTATTCCCCCGCATCTGCGCTTCGGGAAACCGAAAAGGCGTTTTCTCGAGAAAGGCCTGCGGACGGCTGAAATCCAGCGCCGGCCCGAAAATCTCCGCAGGGTCCACGATCGGGTCGAGCCCTTCCAAGGTCCCGCCGCGGCCCTCGATGCCGCTGAAATAAAAATTTCCCTCCCTGATCGGGACCACCTCGGGCCTGTCCGCCGCGTCCACCTTTAGCCGGAAATAAGGCACCTTCCTCGAAAGGTTCTCGACAATCATCCACGCCTCGATCGTGCGGCTCATCTGTTTCACGAAAAATTCGTTCATGCCGTACGGATTCACCGAAGGCAATCCGTCCAGGATCTCCAGGCGTTTGGTTTGTTTGGAAATATTGGAAACAGCCATCTCACGCGCCAGGACCGCCAGCGGCTCACCCGGCACCGTGAAATAACGGACTTCGACTTTTAGCCCGGACGAAAGGTTCGTTTCCTCGATGCGCAGTTCATGGGAGCTGGTTTCCATCCGGCGCTCCACGTCCGCCTCGGGGACGCCCCCGAAAGGCTCGTAAAAAAGCGCCCGCTTGTCGTGGATAATTTTGACAAACGTGCGAAAGCCGACCGACGGCGTCATCTGATAGGCCTTGTTGGCCGGGAAAAATTCGAGGATCGCGTTGTCTTTATTTTTGGTTCCGAAACTGGCGATCCCCTGGCCGCGGTTGACACTGAACACCCACATCGGCGTGCCGTAGAGGCCCGCGATACCCGGCAGGAAATTACTGAAGGGTTTCTTTTGCTGAAAGTTCCGGATCACAAAACGGCCGTCCGGCAGAAGGCTGTAATCCATTAAAAATCTCCCTCGAGGTACAGGCGCAGAAGGTGCTCGGTGTCGATGGTGGGCAGGGAAAAAGAGGTGGTGTTGTAAGGGCCTGTCAGGGGCGTGTTGGACCCCATGCCGAACACGCCGTATTCGGCGCGGAAAACCGCGGAGGAGTTCAAACGGTAGTCCATGCTGAAATACACATTGTGATGATCCCGGTAATCGCTTTCCCGCAGACTCGTCGCCACGAGCCTGGGCACGTCGATCTGGCGCGAATGCGTGTAATCGGCGAAAAATTTGAGCCGGCTCGTCCAATCGCACTCCACGCTCAGGCCCTCGTGGCTGATGTTGTCATCGATGCCGGCGGCGAACTTGTAGCCGTTCTGGGCCGCGTGAAAAATAAATTTGAGCCGGTCCTCCGGCTTATAGATGAGGCGTTGTTTGGTGATCGCGAAATACTCGTACGGCGGCGCGCCGCCCAGAGGCCCCTGGTCATACAAAAACGTGGTGACGTGATCGATGAGGAGCCCGTCCAGGCGGTCATTCGTGTCGCGGTACGTGTCATTCAAAAGTCCGCGCGGAAAATCCGGAAGGTCGTTTGTGATTTCCAGGATGCCCTCCGCGGTCCATTGTTTATTGAACACCGCCTGCAGGCCTCCCGAATACGTGAAACGCGAGGGGTCTTTCTCCCCCTTAACCGCCGCGTTTTCCAGCCTCAGGTTTGACAGATCCACCGTGTCCGCGGGAAAATAAAAATTGGACAAAAAAGGCTCGATGCCGGGACTGGATTTGGGAAGGCCCTGCCAGCGAAAAAGTCCCTTGGCGGTGAGCCACGGCGCGGCCTTCCAGGTCAGCTCGTCGCGCACCACGGTTTCGAGATAGGCGTTATTCCGCTGGCGATGGACATTGCGCGCGTCAAATAGATTTTCCACCTTTTCTTTGAAACGTTTCTCGCGCCAGCGGAAATGCGCCGTGTAGCGGTTCGTATCCACGCCGTCGCCGATGCGGAAATGTTCCAGCGCCGGAGAATAATCATCAAAAGTCAGGTGCTTGCCCCAAAAATGGTCGTCGCGGGTGTTGGAATAACGCGAAAGGTTGGGCTCGAAATCCCGGTCCATATAGGTCAGGCTGAGTTCCGTATCCGTGCTACCGCCTCCGTGGGGAGCGTTTTTTTCAATGGCCATCTTCGCCGCGTACCCGCCCGTCCCTTTTTGGATCCGGCTATCGGTCAACTGGTCGCGCTCACGGCTTGAGGCGGCGCCTTCCATTTTAAACCGCGTCGCGTCGCTCACGTCATACTGGGCGTCGATCCCGAACACCTGATTGAAATCGGCCACACTGTTGTCGATGAGCCCGGAGCAGAACGTGTACACGCCCCCCACCGTCGCTTTGTCCGTCGCGAAATATTTGAGACGCACCGCGCCCGGAATGTTGTCCGCCGCGAAATATTTTTCGTCCCAGGGCGTGTAGGGCGCGGCGACGGTCGAACCCAGGTATAACCTGTCCCGCTTGACCTCGAGGCTGGCGCCGCGCAAAAGGACGAGACGATTGCCTTCGCTGTCGCGGGCCAAAAATGAAAGGTTATCGGAATAATAACCGCGCTTGATCGAATTGTCGGTAAAAAACTGTATGGGCTTATACTGATAAAGCCAGGGGCTTTGCTGCCAATAGTCCTTGTGATTCGAAAGCTCGAGCGGGTCGTCGCTCGTCAAGGCCTGGGTTTGACTGGCCAATGGAAACAGGCGCAGACGCCAGTCCTCCTGATTGTAGTCCATCCACAGCTCGCGCAAGGGGCGAAATTCGTAATCAATGTCCAGACGCGAGATCGTGAAGGGAATGCCGTTTGTGGCGGGGTTGAAATCTTTGAAACCGCGCACGACCGTCTGCGTTGTTTCGCCGCCATGAATTTTGATCACAGGAAACGCGTATGAATCTCCGACGTTGGTGCGCCAGATTTCGTTCAGAACGGAATTGTTCGCGCCCCAATATTTCAGATTGTAACGCATGACCTCACCGCCAATGTCGCTCGGCTGGACCTGCTCCCCCGTCGTGCCCACCCAAGACCAGGGATCCGCCACGAGCTTTGTGTAAAATCGCAGTTCCTCCGAAGGTTTAAAATCCACGTTCAGCTGATACTGGTCGTAAATCGCGCGGTCAAAGGTGTTATTCAGCCGTTCGCCGAAAAGATAACGGAAATTCCGCTCCTGTTGGTCGGGGTTGGAATCATTCAGGATAAAATCTTTTCCGACGCCGGCGGATAAACGGTATTTTCCGCTCATCTCGACGATTTTTCGTTTGGCGGGTTTCTGAGACGCCTCGGGGGGAAAGGCGTCTCTTTGAATTTTTTCCGGATGATATTTCTTCACGACCTCATCCAGAAAAACGTAGGGGTCGTTCACCGCGGCGGCGAACGCGTTTCCCGAAAAATTTAAAAATAGAAAAAAAGCGAGCGCAGAGGCCGACAGACGCTTCATCGCCCCGAGAATTCGAGCGGTTTTTTTATTCTTCATCGCCCATGCCACCGGCACCGACCAGATCGCCATGTTGCGGTAATAAAAATCGCCGAACAAATAACGCCCCGTCCTGGCGTCGATCATGTCGGGCTGGTTCCACGGGCTTTTGCGCACCCACGTCACATTATCCCACATCCGGCGAAGGGGTTTCAATAAATCCGTCAGCGGCAGGTCGCGCAGAATCCCCAGGCTGACGAACGCGCAGTTCATGCCGACCCAGATATTTTTGGAATGGTTATTGGAAACGTCGATGCGGCCGCCTCGCGTCACGGAATTCACGAGGCCAAAGCGCGAAAACCGCCCGTTATTTTTTAAAATCCACCGGAGCGCGGTTTGGATCTTTTTCGGGTCCGCGATCGGCCCGAGGCCGAGGAGGTCGGCGGCCCATTGGCCGTTCAGTTGGGACAGGGCGCAGGTGTCGCCGAAATACGCCCCGTTCCAAAGCTCCTTTTCGAAACTCACCCTCCCCCTCCAAAACGCGCGGTGATAAAAAGAGGCTTCTTCGCGCCTGGCCAGGAGCCGGGCCATCCGCTCGGCGGCCAAAAGCGCGGCCAGATAAAGGCCGGAGGTGTAGGCGTTTGTGCCCTGAAAGTCCCAGAGATCAAAGGTCTGATCCGCGCCCTCGTTGTCGGGCAGGCCGTTTCCGTCCCGGTCAGTTTGTGAAATCCAGCGCATCGCCCGTTTCACGTGCGGAAACATTTCTTTTAAAAAAACTTTGTCCTTCCCGCCCCAGAGAAAATCGCGGTACGCCATGAGGATGAATTTTGAATTCAAATCCTTCCAGCGGTAAAACGTCGTGCCGTCCGAAGGCAGGTCCACGCGGTTTTTTCCCAGGTCATGCGGGATGTAACCGTCCGCGCGCTGGGCGCGCGCAAATTGGCGCAGTTGGGCCTTTTCCAATTCCGGAAAAAACCAGGCGAGCGCGGTCGAACCGTAAAAACCGACGTCGAGCGTGCCCATTAAAGGACAGATCTCCGGCGCTTCGTAAAAGGCGAATCGCCCGTCCTTCAAAAACCAGCTCGACGCGAAAAACGGGGACAGGCCCGCCAGGAGCGCGTCGTTGAACCAGTCGGGAAACGGCAGGGAAAAAACCATTTTTTCGAGCGAGCGCGCCGTTTTTTCAAAACGGTCCTTGTGACTCAGAATGTGCCTCGAAACCTGCCCCGCGTTCTTAAACCATCGCTCGTAGCGGTGGCCCGAGACCGCGTTCGGGTAATGCCACGCGGCCGCGAACGAGAGGACTTTTTCCTCGCCCGGCGAAAGCGTCGTTTTCGCCGACACCGCGCCGCAGAGTTCCTGATTTTCTCCGCGGGCGGCCTCACCCGACCGGGAATCGGGGAGACGGCCGTCTTTGGCAAAAATGTCCCACGCCGGAAGCGAGAGATTTTTCGGATCAAACGTGAAATTTTTCGTGACGGCGTTCCAGGATTCCAGAAAACTTGTGTCCCAACCCGATTTTAAAAAACTAAAGCGCAGGGCGCCGCGGCGCGGGTCGGCGCCGGCAGGGTCTTCGTTTGAAAATTCGAGATGGAGCGCCTTTTTCTCGTCGATGATCTTGTTCCGGCGGCCCACGCACCACTCGCCGCTCAAATTCCTCCCGATAAAAAGGATCCCGACATCGACGGCGCGGCCGCTCCCGTTTTTCACGCGGAGGCTGAAACAGGCTCCGGGAAGGCTCGAGTTTTTCACGTCGCCCGGGATCCACGGGCTAAAAACGTCGAGTGAGATTTGAAGCCCCAGTCCCGGTTCGCGGTAACGGAGGGTCGCGCGCGGAAAAACGCCTTCGTATTCGATTTCGCGGACGAGCGGAATGTCGCCCACCGGCTCGGTCTGGAGAAGAAAAGATTTTTTCGGGGTGTGAATTCCCAAATGATAACCCAAAATGCCCGGATACTCCGCGTTTCCGGCGAGGGGCCTGGACCAATTGTTCTGAAACGTGAACGCGTTCCAAACGCCGCTCGGCAGGATCTCCAGCTTCCCCGCCCCGATCCCGCCGAGGGGGACGCCGAATTTTACGTTGTCTTTTGAGCGGTAAATGGGCATTTTAATGATTGTCCAAACTAAACGGGTTGTACCCCACCCACGCGAAAATCCCGTAGGCCGTTCCCGACACGGACCCGGTCCGGCTTCCTTTGGGTGTCCGCCAGCCGTGCCCGGTGTCCGCGTTGTCGATCGAGGCGTACGGCAGGCAGCCCCTTCCTTGACCTGTTTTTGAGGGACTCGTAATCATGAGCTTTTGAAGTTCGTTCAAATAAAAATTGGCCTTGTCCAAATAGAGAGACGCCTTTTCTTTTTCACCCGTTGAGAAAAAATATTTTGATAAAACCCGGTAGGTCACGATCATCTGGGCCGTCCATTCCGTGGAAATAATCCCGCCGCGGCCGACGTGCCCGGCCTTGGCGAAATCGAACCCTTTGACCTCCGACACGCTCCCGTCCGGCCGGACGTCCTTCACGCTCACCCGGCAGTTTTTTTCCGCAAAATCGATGATCCCTTCGGCATCAAAATGGATTTGGTCGAGAAGGGCGGGACCCAGCGCCGCGATGGCCCAGCTGAACGTGTCCGTGGAAATCGTGGCGTCGCCCTTGCCGCGGTTGAACCTTTTGTCTTTGGCGCTGTACGCGTATTTCTGAATCCAACCCAGCACGCCCTCGGCGGCTTGTTTATATTTCGGATCGTTCGTGCGCCGGTGAAGCATCGTGAAAAAGGCGTAGGCGTCCAGATTATGCTCGGTGCTGTACCAGGAAAGACCGGGACCGCCGCGGATGCCTCCCTCTTCGTCCTGCAAACCGATCACCCAGTCGCCGAGTCCCCTCGCCAAATTAATAAACCGCCCGTCTTTTATTTTGTTCTCGTACTGAAGCGCGGCCAGCCCCATCCAAATATTGGGACCCGTCTGAACAATATTCTCCGCCGGCTGGCCGTCGAAAGCGCTGTAGGCGTTGAAATAGGCGCCTTGGCTTTTCCTCGCGGTGTTTTCATAAAAAGAAAGAATCGAGGCCGCTTTTTTGTCGTCGCCGAAAATGAGAAACACCTGGCTCGCCAGAGACTGGTCATAGGTGAAGGCCTCGTCCTGCAGGGACGGGTCGCCTTCAAAACTCGCCACCAGACCCGTCCGCGCGTTTTGATGGGACCGGATCCAGTCGAGCATCTGGGCCAAGACCAGGGAATCGGCGGCCTTCGTCTCTTTTTTCAAATTTTCGAGATTGGCCTTCAGTTTTTCGCGGCCGGACTCGATCGCCTGGAGCGCCGCCCGGATCTGTTTTTCTTTTTCAATCTGATCCTTGGCCCGGGTGAGTTCCGATTCCAAACGGGCTTTTTCCTTTTCGGATTGATAAAGGTTTGAGGCGATCGCGGATCTTTTTTCCGCGCCTCGCACGAGCCCGTTGACCAGAAGTTTATTTTCCTTTCTCAATTCCAAGTCGTGAAGGAACAGCCCCGCCGTGACAAAAAGGACTGCCGTGAAAAAACCGGCGGTGACACGGGGCAACCACAAAAGCCGCCGCGCGTAACCGATCAGGCGCGCCCGCGCCACCGGATCGATCCGCGTGTAGGACACGCCGATGAAGTACCGCGGGGGAAAAGGAGAATCCTGTTTCTTGAGCCAAACGATCTTTGCCGCCGCCTGAATCGGATGGAGTGAAAAGGCGGGATTGATGGTTAAATCGACTGCTTTTTCCGGAACCAGGAGAAGTTTTTCGGTCTGTTTTCCAAAGCTTTTGAGTTCCACGCAAAGACCGCCGTCGCTCACGTCCCGCGTGAATCCCTGAAAAAGAAGCCCGGAACGCTCGCCCGCGTCTCCCGCGAAACGGATCTCCACGGGAAACACCGTGCCCATGCGCACGTACTGGCGTTTTTCGTTCATACCCAATCGGTGGGGAAGCTTACTTCCAAATCTCTTTCAAAGTCTGGTAGGATTTCTTGGGCTGTCTTTTTTGATTCCCGTCGACGCTTTGGTCTGGATTTAATCCCACCACTCCCCACCATTCTTCGTTCATGTTGAGATGGCCCAGCACGTCGGCATCGAAATAATAAGATGCGTTCCCCCAATGCCCCGCCGTGTCATGGATGGACCAGGTGTACGGAAGATTTTCATTGCCTTTCCACCACTCGTCGCTCCACTCAAAGAGCGTGCCGCCCAGGCAGTTGCCCGCGCCTTTTTTCGGGTCGGCGTTTCGCTCGATGTCCTGCCACTGCAATTTCAAAAACTCCGCCTGGTCCTCCTCGTCGGGCCGGCCGCTGAGGGCGCTGAAACTGTCCGAACCCCACTCGATCATCACGACCGGCAGGTCAAATTTCTGCTGAACCTGCCGGAAAAGATTTCCGAAGCCCGGCCCGCGATAGGCAATCATGCCGATCGCGTCGATGTCGGTGCAGACCTCTTTGGCGATCTCGAGGCTTTTCACCTCTCCGACTCCCAAAACGACGGGATGGCGGGTGTCAATTTTTTTAATGTCGCGCGCGAGCCCATTCACGTAGGAATAATAAATCCTCGCCTTTTCCTCTCTCTGTTTTTCGGGCGGCAGGGCGTCCAGCGCGTCGTTTGTCCAGCGCTGGACGTTCCGGTCAAAGCTGTAATTGTTCTCGTTTCCCAAAACCCACAGGAGCACGGCCGGGCTGTCCTTATAGAGACGGACCATTTCCAGGACCTCTTCCCTGATTTTGGCCTTGAAACTTTCGTCCGTGTAATTGGGCGGCGGCCAATTCCAAAATCCCAGGTAATGCCCGAGGATCGCGCGGATGCCGTATCGCCGGTAGAGATCCTCCAGCGCCTGCTTGACCTCCGCCGGGTTTTTCCCCGTCCGGTAAAACCGGACGGTGTTGACGCCCATCGCCTTCATCAACTTGCCGTCGGTCAGCCACGGTTTGTGCGGGTCTCCCCAGAAATTATACTCGTAATCCTTGCCGACCGGGATGGGGCTGTAACAAACTCCGCGAACGAGAAAGGGCTTGCCGTCCACCAAAAGACGATCTCCCGGCCCCGACTTGTCGATGGCAATGCGGGGCAGGCGTCCTTTCTGCGCCGTCACGGCCCAAAATAAACCCAGCGGCAGGAAAATGAATAAAATAATGAGAACGGGCGAAAACTTTTTTCTCATTCGTACCTTATGTCATCCAGATAAAAAACGGCCCCTTCCGGATTCACGTCGAGATTGGTGGCCCAGCAGAATCCGCCGCTGATCGAGGAAAGGTCCTTGCCTTCGAGGTCAATGGTGAACTGCTGCCATTC
>JACPWF010000025.1 GCA_016197155.1 Candidatus Omnitrophota bacterium
CCAGAAAACGAATTGTATACTGTGTCTTCTAGGTACGTTCATCTCCTTTTCATGTGTGTTGCTCTTAAAAGGTCGTGTGGTAGAATGAGGCTAAATTTCGGAGGTGCTGACGTGTGGTTCGAGTTAAACAGAGTCACACCGATTTTGCCAAAGGCGTCACCTGGGACCTGTCCCCTCTTTACGCGTCGATCGACGACCCGAAAATCGAGGCCGATCTGAGAGAGGCCGGGGCATTGGCCGCCGCCTTTGAAAAGAAATACAAGCCGGCCCTCTCCCCGCTTCCCGGGCTCCTGGCCGACTACAAAAAAATCGTGACGCTCATGACCCGGCCTGGCGTTTTCTCGCACCTCTTCTTCGCCGAGAAGACCGACTCGGCCGAGCGCGGCGCTTTTCTTCAGCGGATCAAAGAGAGGCTCACCGAGATCCAGTCCCACCTTCTTTTCTTTGAAGTCGAATGGAACAAGCTAGGCGAAGAAACGGCGGAGCGCCTGCTCGAGGACCCCGCTCTCGCCGGCGAGCGCCATTATCTTTTGAAATTGAGACAATGGGCCGCGCACACGCTCTCCGAAGCCGAAGAAAAAATCATGGCGGTGAAGGACAACACGAGCCGCCACGCGTTTTCGCGGCTCTTTGACGAAGTGATGAACAGCATCCCGTTTCACGCGGAGGAAAACGGCCGGCGCGTGAAAAAAACCGAGGGCGAGGTCCTCGCCCTTTTTCATTCGCCCGAGCGGCCCGTGCGCCGGATGGCCTCCGAGGCGCTCGCCGAGGGCCTGGCGCCCCACACGCGGATCCTGACCTACATTTACAACATGATCCTCGCCGATCACCGCGCCGGGCTCAAAATCCGCCGTTTCAAACACCCGATGGACCCGATGAACCTTTCCAACGAAATCGATCTGGGAAGTGTCCGCCGTCTCATCGAGAGCGTGAAAAACGCTTATCCGCTCGTGTCGCGTTACTACCGGTTAAAGAAAAAACTGCTGGGTCTCGACGCTTTTTATGATTACGACCGCTACGCCGCCGTGGACGCCGGCGAGGCGCGCGTGCCGTTTGAGGAATGCAAATCGATCGTGCTCGCGGGGTACCATGAATTTTCCCCCGAGGCCGGAAGGATCGCGGAATTATTTTTTAAGAACCGCTGGATCGACGCCGAGGTCCGCGAGGGCAAGCAGGGCGGCGGGTTTTGCTGTCAAACCACCCCCGATCTGAGTCCCTATATTCTCGTGAACTACACCGGAAACCTGCGCGACGTGATGACCGTGGCGCACGAGCTGGGGCACGGGCTTCACCAGGTCCTGGCGGGCCGCCGGGTCGGCATTCTCGAGTCGGATGCCCCGCTCACGATGGCGGAAACCGCGTCGGTTTTCGGAGAGATGATCATTTTCGAGAAAATTTTAAGCGGCGAAAAAGATCCGCGAAAGCGCCTCGGGCTTCTCTGCGGAAAAATCGACGACCATTTCGCGACCGTGTACCGGCAGATCGCGCTGACCGATTTTGAACTGCGCGCGCACGAGGCGGGCCTGGCGCGGGGCGAGCTTTCAGGCGAAGCCTTCAGCGATTTTTGGATCGCGGCCAACCGTGAAATGGTCGGCGACAGCGTGACACTCACGGAAAACGCCCGCCACGGCTGGAAGGTCATTCCCCACTTTATCCATTCGCCTTTTTACTGCTACGCGTACGCGTTCGCCCAGCTCTTTGTGCTCTCGCTTTACCGGCGCTACAAGGAAGACAAAAAAGGATTCATTCCGAAATATTTTGAAATGCTGTCTTTGGGCGGATCCCAAAAACCGGAGGCCATCGCGGCGATCGCGGGACTGGACATTCACCGCGCGGATTTTTGGGAGGCGGGCATTGGACTGCTTGAGGAATTCGTCGGGCAGGCCGAAGAATTGGCCTCAGAAAAAATTTTTCAATAATTTCTTGTACGAGGAAACGCCCGACGAAGACCCTCCCGCTTCCGTGGCATCCGCCGCGCCGGGTTTTTTGAGCAGGAGATCCGACAAAAGCTGGCGGCCCTTCAGGGCGACCACGCGTCCCACGATATAATCCCTGTCCACTTTCACTTTCGGGTGAGCGAGAGGCCCGTAAATCATGACGGGAATTTCAATGAAGCCGTCGGCGGTGGACAACAGGCTCACGGACGGCACGTTCTGGATGAGGAGCGAGGAAAAACCCGGCCCCATCCGAAAGACACACGTGAGATTCAGTTCCCCGTCCGGTTTCAAAATCCCCCTGCCGTAGATCCAGAAATCCGGAGTCGAGGCCTGGAGATTATCAAAATAAATGGCCCCGTTCCGCACGACAAAAGGAATCTCGACCGGCCAAAACACGGTGTCGTTTTCCGCGAGGCGCGCGGCATAGCTCGGCGGCAAATTCTGCAGGGCGTCCGCCACGCCCGGCACCGCGGAGAGTTTGCTCAAGACTTCGCGGAGGACATTGAAACGGACAATCCTGAAATCCGCCAGCGACAATTTCCCCCCGCCGTTCAGCGACTCGAGAAACCCGGGGGCGGGCGGGCCCGCCCCTTCGACCTCGAGCGCGACGGACAAACGGCCTTTGACCGCACGGCCGGTCGAAGAGGAAGCGAGAGCCTCGAGCGGCAAATCGTCGAGTTTGGCCTGGAAATGGACGCCGCCCGGCTCTCCCAGATCGAGCGAGCCGGAGCCGAGGAATGACCCGCGGGCAAACGCGCCCGACAGATCCTCGACCTCGGCGCGGTCGTTTTCGATTTTTATCCGGCCATTCAGTTTTTCAAGCGGCGGCCTGATGTTCTCGAAAAAAATCCGGCCGTCGGAAATTTTCGCGGAGGCCGCCGGGGCCGTTTTTGACCGCGCCCAGGAAATCCCCGTGAGCGCGATATCGAGCCGCTCGACGCCGCGGAGGGCGGCATTCTCGAGATACACGGACTCTAGTTCAATGTTCTCCTTTCCCAGAGAAGACCATTTGGCCAGGAGGCTGAGCCGATCGGCGCGAAAAACCGGCGGCACCGCGAGATTTTCCAGCCCCAGACCCAGCCCCCCTCGCCAGCTAAGGCGAATGTGATCGATCGTCACGGGCCGGCCGACGGCCTCTTCGATTTTTTTTAGAAACAAGGGCTTGAGGCGGTCGAGGCGGAAAGTGGAAATAAAAACAGCGCCAGCCGCCAGGATTAGGAGAAAAACCGAGAAAATCCAAAAGATTTTCTTCATGGATGGTGATAGTATAACACTAAACCGTCATTGCGAGGAGCCTGCCTGCCGGCAGGCAGGCGCAAGCGACGAAGCAATCCATGCTAAAAGTAATTTTATTGGCCGCCGGCGTGGGAAGGCGCTTTGGCGAAGAGACGAAAAATCTTCCCAAATGCCTCCTGCCCCTTCCGGGCGGCGGGACGCTTCTCGGGCGCTACTTCCGCTCCTTTCGGGAGCTGGGCCTGCGCGACGTCGTGATCGTCGTCGGCCACAAAAAAGAAAAAATAAAACGCGCCTCCATCCCCTACGCGAAAATTTTAAAAATCCGCTTCATTGAAAATAAAAAATATAAAAAAGGAAGTATCCTCTCGCTTCACGCGGCAAAAAACCAGCTGAATGGAGACTGCCTCATCATGGACGCCGACGTTTATTTTCCGACGGCGGCGCTCAAAAAACTCATCCGTTCAAAAAAGAAAACCGCTTTCCTGGCCGACCCTCGCTCAAAAAGCACGGGCGAGGAAATGATGCTCCAGTCCAAAAACGGAAAGGTTTTTTCCATTTCCAAAAAACCGGACCCTCTTCTCAAACCCGTGGCGGAGGCCACGGGTCTTTTTAAAATCAGCGGCAAGGATATTTCGTCACTCAAGAAAATATTGGACCAATTGGTCCGCCAGGGCCGCACCCACGTGGAATACGAAGAAGCTTACGCACAGCTTCTCAAAAAAACACAGGCGGGTTTTGAAACTCTAAGGGGCTTTTGGACAGAGGTGGATTTTAAGGACGACTGGAATAAAATAGCCGTTCAAACTCTAAAAATGTATTCCTTCCCCGGTTCCCGCTCGTAGTCCGGCGGGTAGCTTTTGCGTTTGTCGGCGAAATAGTGTTCGCGGTGGTCCCCTTCGCTCAGGCGGTTAAAGGTGAGGTAAATATTCCGCCGCGGCTTGTCCGTCAAGTTGGGCCCCGACTGATGCGGGACAAAGCAGTCAAAAAAAGCGACGTCCCCCGGAGCCATCGGGAATTTTTTAAACTCGATCCCCTTTAATTCCTCTCCCTCGAGCGGCTCCCACTTTCTCCCGATGAGACCCCGCCGGTGGTGCCCGGCGGCCAGCTCCAAACATCCGTTTTCCACCGTGCTGTCATCGACGGCGACAAGCACCGAAAGGAAGTAACTGGCATACTCATCCCACCCGGGCTGGATGTCCTGGTGGGGCGTGAATCCTCCGCCGCCCGGCATTTTGAAATTGATTTTTTCCTTGAATAAAACCGCCGGCTCTCCCAAAAGCCCCGACACGCGCCCGGCCATTTTGTCCGCCTGGACAAAATTCCGGAATCCCGGATGAAAATCGGAAAATTTCTCGATCCGCGAGAGAATCTTTTCGTCTTTGGCGATGAGGCTCTCCTCGAAATAAACCATCATCCCGCCCTTTTCGGGAGGACGGACTGCCAGATCCTCTATCCAGTCGGAAATTTCCTGAATTTCGCGGGAATCATAGAGGCCGCGGACGACGACGAAGCCGTCGCGGCGGAAATCGGCGGGCATTAAGCTTTTTCGAGGGATTTCGCGACGTCCTGGGGATAGCGGCTAAAGACGAGCTCGATTGTTTTCTTGGAAAGCAGGAGCTTGGCGAAACTCTCCTTGGCCTCGGACGCGAAAACCAGGTCCCGCAGGTACGCCGCGCCCGAGTGAACGAGGTAGAATGTGTATTTTAAAAACAAAAGCCACTTCAAGGTCGCCACACCCGCGAAGCCGTAATATTTCTTCGTAAAATAAATCTGACTGCGGCGGTATTCGACGAGGACACGCAGCATGTTCCGCTTCGCCGACACGCCGCCGTAGTGGATCAGCGTGATGTCGGAATTGTAGTGGATCCGCCAGCCCACGTCTTTGATGCGCCGGCAGAGGTCGATGTCCTCGAAATACATGAAAAACCGCCCGTCCAAAAGTCCCGCGTCGGTGAGCGCCTCTTTCCGCGCCATGAAACACGACCCCGACACCCAGTCCACGTCCGTCGAACCCGCAAACTTTTCCTCCAGATAATCCCGGATCTTCAAATCATTCAGCGACAGGCGATAATGAAGCACTTTCCGGAAGGCCTCGGAAATCAAAGTCGGAAAACTGCCCCACGACAGTTGGAGTTTCCCATTTCCGTAAAGCTGGCGCGGACCCATCGCGCCGACCTCGGGACTGGCCATCAAATATTCCAGCATCTTGTCCAGGATATTGTCCAAAATTTTCGTGTCGCTGTTGAGAAGGAGGACAAAATTGCCGCGCGCGTTGTTGATGCCGAGATTGTTTGCCTGGGAAAATCCGAGATTGGCGCCGGTCTCGATGCACAACACCTGCGGGGCCTCGCGGCGCAGACGTCCCAGGCTGTCGTCCTTCGAGCCGTTGTCGATGACGATGACCTCAAACGCGCAGTGAGGGCTGTTCTTGTAGAGGGAGCGGATGCATTCGAGCGTGTAATCCGGCGTCTCGAAATTGACGATGATGATGCTTAATAAGATAGGTGTCTTATTGGCGACTCTGTTCACAATTATCAACCATTATAATCAAAAATTAAACAGATGCAACGAGATTTAGCAAATTATATCCGGATCAAAATCCGGCCCGGCGGGCCCTTCCGAAAGAGAGCGACCGCCTCGTTGATCCGGTCGAGCGGGAATTCCGCTCCCACAAACGCCGCCAAATCCCAGCGTTTTTTCAAATGAAGCGACGCGTAGCGCGGAATGTCCTCATCGGGCCGCGCGTCGCCGCCCCAACTTCCCAAAATCTTTTTCCCCCGAATGAGGTCAAACGGATCGATCGTGATCTTCCGGCCGAACGCGGGATTTCCGGCCAGGACACAGGTTCCGCCTTTGTCCCGAACGGACGAAAAAGCCGCCTCCATCGCCCGGGGATCGCCGCTGGCTTCGATCGCATAGTCCAAATCTTTCGGCAAATTTTTTTTGCCGAGCGCCGAGACCGCGCGCGAAGCGCCGAGCCGGCGGGCCAATGACAGATTTCGCCGCGAAACGTCCACCGCCACGATCGGTTTCGCGCCGGCCAGACGCGCCGCCGCGATCGCGCTCAGACCCACCCCGCCCGCCCCGAACACGCCAACCGACTGACCGGGTTTTACTTTGAGGGTTCGAAAGATCATGCCCGCCCCCGTGGGAAGCATAGCGCGCGCGCGGCACCTCGAGGCCCTCGCCGCGGATCCAGGTGAGCACCACCCGGTCGCCTTTTTTTACTTTCCGGACATTTTTTCCCGCCGCGACCACCTCTCCCGACCCTTCGTGGCCAAGCGTGTGAGGCAGATGGGAATCCTCCCCTTTCAAACCGAGGATTTCATTGAGCTGGGAACGGCAGAAACCCGCGAACGCGATTTTGACAAGCACCTGTCCGCCGCGAAGAGGCGGAATCCGCAGAGCCAGAATGTGAAGCGGTTTTTTGGGAGCGGTCAAGACAGCCGCTTTGGTGATCTTCACGGAATAAACCAGTAATAATCCCCTTGATAGCCGGCGTCTTCAAAGAATTTCTTCCACTCATTCACGTGCATGTAAGTGAGCGCAGTCAGGTTCCATTGGAGAAGCCGCGCTTTTTCCTCCTCCGTTCTCCAGGCGTCCACGGCGACGAAGGCATTTTTTTTTGTGACGCGCTGGATTTCACGAAGCGCCTGTCCGCATTCGTCCGGAGGCAGATTGTGGATTGTGTGAATGGAAATCACCAAATCAAACGAATGATCCGGATAAGGAAGTTTTTTGGCATTTCCAATTTTAATAAACGGCTTCATATCCTCAAGGGCATGTTCAAAAGCATAAGAGGAAATATCCAGTCCCGCCACCGTCATTCCGGGCATGAGCGTTTTAAAATCGCGCATCATGAAACCCTTGCCACAGCCCACATCCAAAACCGAGGCGTTTTCCGCCAAATGGTAATGCCCCTTGAAACGCTTCACGGTATCCGTCCAAAACCGGGGATGATAATGATACCCGCCGTAACCAAAGAGCCTGTCTCCGTCAAAATAATCCCGTCCAAACTGCCGGGCGACGCGCATTTGCTCCGGGGTCTTGGCCCCGGCTCTTTCTTTGACCGGACGATCTGAACGCGGATAACGGTCTAACAGATTAACTTCTGTGGACATACTCCAACGGCTCGTTTTGAATGGCGTTCCAATGCGAGCGGACCCAGGCAATGACCTCGCGGACGCCTTCCTCCAGACCCACACGCGCGCGCCAGCCCAGTTCCCGACGGCTGCGGCCGGTGTCCAGCGGATAGGCCGTGTCCTGTCCCACCCGGTCTCCCACGATTTCCGCGGCGCGCGCGAGCGTCGTGCCCATCTGGCGACAAACGGTCTCCACCACTTCCTTCACCGGCTGGGTCGTTTCCGTTGAAAAATGATAGACGGCGCCGTTCTGCCCTTTTTCCATCGCCAAAAGCTCTCCCTCCGAAACATCGCGGATGTGAATAAAAGAACGCCGGGCTTTTCCGCCTCCTTCCAGCGGAATTTTCCTCCCGGACTCGATATGAATCACCGAGCGCGGAATAATTTTCCAAAGCTGTTGGTGCGCGCCAAAGACATTCGCCGAGCGCACGGTCACGACGGGAAATGAAAACCGTTCCCGATAAATTTTTAACAGCTGATCCTGCGCGGCGCGCGACACCGCATAGGGTGTGCTGGGATTCAAGGGCGTGTTCTCGTTCAATGACCCCGCCGCGTTCCCGTAAACCTCCGGCGTGGAAATGTGCACGTAGCGCTTCAGATAATTTTTTCCGCGAAGATGGTTGACGAGTTTTGAGAACGCCACGCAGTTGGTTTCAAACCAGTGATCGGGATTTTCCCAGCTGGGCGCCACCTCGCTCTGGCAGGCAAAATTGACGATGAAGTCCGGAGCAAAGGAGTCCAGAAAATTCAGGAGGCGCGGCATGTCCCGGTTTAAGTCCATCTGATGAAACTGAAAATCGGAACCGGACCGCTTTTTGTAGGGCAGAAAAATTTCGCTTTTTTCGGGAGACCGGCTGACTCCGGCCGCCTGGTAGGAACCTTTTTCCAAAAGCAGATCGATGAAATCGCTTCCTGAAAATGAATTGCTGCCCACCACGACGACTTTCACCGGCCTCATTTGATCGCGGTGGCCTTCATCATCCGGTCGTTGTAGTAACGGTCATCTTCGAGGGGATGGGGTATTTTTCCGGCTTCAAAGGCATCCAGGATCTCGTGGATCGCGTATTCCGGCGTCCGCTTCGGGACAAACCCCAGCTCGCGTTTGAGCAGATCCGAAGAAATGTGGTAAGACCGCCTGTCGTCATTGGGAATCACCTCGATTGGGATATTCCTTTTGTCCGGAAGGCGTTTTCCAACGACCCCGCGAATCTTCTCGGCCAATTCCAGCACAAATAGGTTGGAGTGCCCGGCGTTGAATACCTTGCCTGAAATTTTTCCGGCGGGGCATTCCAAAAGAAACAAATAAAGGCCGGCGATGTCGGTGATGTGGATATTCGGCCTCCTCTGCCTGCCTCCCAAAACAGTGATGCGGTCTCGGTTCACCGCGTGGTTGGTTAAAATGTTCACCACCAAATCCAGACGCATGCGCGGCGCGTACCCGCAAATCGTGGCCGGGCGGACAGAAACCGTCGTAAAACCCGGAGAGGTCTCCTGCCACAGCGCTTCTTCGCAAAACATTTTGAACCGGTTGTAATCCGTGATGGGATTGAGCGGATGCGCTTCGGTGACTTCAGACGCGTCACTCGGGCCGTAAATGGCGGCGCTGGAGGCAAAAATAAACCGCCGGACTCCACTTGCCTTGCAGATCTTGACTAACGGCCGGAAGGAATCAAAATTGACCGAACGGGCGAGCTCCGGGTCCAAATCTACGCTAGGGTCGTTGGAGATACAGGCCAGGTGGATCACGGCATCCGCTCCTTCGGCTACGCGCCGCACAAGATCGGTGTCGCGGATATCCCCTTTTATTTCCGTGAGCCTTTCATGCCCGCGGACGCTGTCCAAGGCTTCCTCCCCGTAAAGGTACCAGTCGAGCACGCGGACGGCATGGCCCTTTTCGAGCAAAAGCGGCACAAGAACCGATCCGACGTAGCCGGCCCCTCCGGGAACAAAAATGGTTTTCATGGCTCCCGATTCTATCATATAATCGCCCCCATGGACACCCGCTTCAAACGCCTCTCCGAACGGCTCATCGAATGGTTCATGCTGGGCGTGATAGCCGTTCTTCCCTTTTCAAAAACAGCGGTCGAGATCGGCCTGGGCGCGGCGCTTTTCGCGTGGATTCTTAAAAAATGCGTTTGCCGCGAGCGTTTGGAGGCGCCCTTGGTTTTTCAAGTCCTATACGGTCTGTTTCTCCTGGTGGTTTTTCTCTCCATTTTCCGCGTTCCGCCGCAAGAGCTGTCCCTGACGGCGCGCGGCTTCGTCCGGTGGTTCAAATACATCGGCCTTTTTTTTCTTTGTCTCGAACTTTATAAAAATGAAGCCTCCCGAAAGAGGCTGTTCGTCGTCTTCATCATCTCGCTCGCGGTGCTTTCCGTGAACGGCCTGGCGCAAATTTATCGGGGGACGGACTTCATCAAAAATTATTCGATCGATATCCCCGGCCGGTTCGTCCGGATGAAAAGCTCGCTCCAATCGCCAAACGACCTGGCGACTTTTTATCTTTTGGGGCTTCCGCTGGCTTTCCGGGCCTGGCATGAGAAACAAAAATGGTCGCGCTCGAGTTTTTTGTCGTTTTTGGTGCTGGCCCTTTTCTTTGTCACGTTCGTCGCCACGCTTTCGCGCAGTGCGTTCTTCGCTCTCGGCGCGGCGGTTTGTGTCCTGGCCCTGTCCCGCGGCAAGCGGACGGCCTTGCTCGCGGTCCTGGTCGTCGCTCTGTGCCTTCTCTTTTCCGGCACGCTTCAACGCAACTTCTTCGGATCCTTCAAAAACATGGGCGACAGAAAAAACGGCGATACCACCATCTACCAGCGTATTCAACACTGGAAAATTTCCGCGGCCATGATCCGCGAAAAACCTTTTTTGGGGCAGGGGGTCAACACATTCACCCGGCGATTCGCCGATTTTGCGCCGCCCGAGGAAAAGTACAGAGGGTACGCGCACAATTTTGTCCTTCAGATGTGGGGCGAGTTGGGGATCGTCGGCCTGGCCCTCTTTCTTTTGCCGATCGGAATCGGCCTGATTCGGTGCCGGGCCGGGGGCGATGAGGACGCTTTGCTCATCGGGATCACCGCTTACGCGATCCAGGGATTATTTGACACAAACTTTTACGCGATGCAGGTCACGATCCTTTTTTGGATATTTTGGGGATGTCTACAGACCGGTCATCGTTCTTCTCTCCGTAGCGCGCCCGGTTAAAAACAGGAATGAAGGGAAAATCTCCATGCACGGCCTGAAATCTTTTTTTTCCATATTGTTCGGCGATTCTTCTTATCCCGATCGCTTTCTGGACCTTTCTCTCATTAGACAAGCAAAAATCATTAAAAACCCCGTTTTATCCTATTTTCACCGTCTGCTCTGCGCGGATCTTTTCAAAAAACTAACAACCGGGCGCCGGGTGTTGATCCTCGGCTCAGGTCCATCGGCGCTGGAGCTTCAGGACATCCCAGAAGATGTGGCGCTGTTTACCTGCAACGCGGGACTGAAATTTATAGTCGACCGTCGTATCCAAAAACCGGTGGATCTTTACTATTACCACAAAAGAAAATCAGAGTGGGCTCAAAGCGGGATCAAAGACGATCTCCTGCGGGTGGAAATCCGCTGTTTTATCTCCAATTTGATATCAGCCATCCGTGCCGCGCAGAAAAGCCAAGACGGCAAACAGATCCGAACAACCGTCATCCGAGATTTCAATCGAAACAACTTTTACTTGAAATCCCTGATAAGCCCCCTGCACCCGGTGTCCTTGGCCGCCAACGGCATCCAGTGGACCACGGCGGGCGTGCGTCTTTTGCAATACGCGCTTTATTTTGAGGCGAAAGAGGTCTATCTGGCCGGCATCGATCAGACGGACGATTATTTTTGGGGAAGCAAAAGCCGGTCCCTGGCCGAAGACCCGTTTGAGAAAAAAATCCTGGGGATCATTTCAAAAAAATTCAAGAATATCTTTTCCCTGTCCGCCAACAGCCCGATCACACGGTATTTCCCGGTCCGTCATCTCGAGGAGTGTAGCGGCGAGAGATCTCGTTTTTGCTAGAGAATCCTCGAAAGTCCTTCGAGCACGACCTTTCCATCATCGAGAAATCTATCTTTGATGCCCAGACGCGAGATCTCAAGAATCTTCTGGCAAAGCCGCTCGGGCGGCGCCGTGTGCACGAAACCCTTGTCGCGCAAATTGGACAGAAACAATTTGTGTTTGTCGTCCAAAAAGCCGTCGTCCTCGTAGACCAGCACATGCGCGTCAGACGTGGCCGCCTCGGAAATCATCGAGACACTCTCAGGTGACACCAACGCAAGCCGGCAAACACTCAAGACAGCCGGCACGACCTCGGGGCGGTTGGCTTCGTTGGCGATCACGAGCAGTTTGCAGGCCGGAGAGTTGGAAAAAGAGGATTTCAAAATCTCTTCGACCGGGTGCGGCGTACGGCGAGAAGTCGTGATGAAAAGCTCGGCGCTCAGCAAGCCGGCCGCCTCCACCAACTGCCCGACAAGAGTCTGAATCTTTTCTCTTCGCATACGGAAGCGTTTGTAGTCTCCCCCCAGCAATAAACCGATCCGGTAAACGTCGCTACGCCCCGCCTCGTCCCTCAGCTTGGTAGCCGCAGGACCCAAGGCCCTCAGCCGAACAGCGTTGGGAGCGCCTTCGGTCACCACCATGTTGGGCCTGGGTTCCACGGCATCATGCCGCGGGACCACGACCAGATCATAGCGATCGGAAAAGTCCTGCGGCTTCATGAGCACGACGGATTTCGCGCCGCGGCGCCTGGCCAACCAACGCGCGATGAGCGTCGTGCGTTTCCCGAAAGGGGTCACCACAACATCCGCATCCGCCGCCAAAAGCCGCCGGTAGTCTCCGGGCGACGTCGCCATCATGACACAGTGGTCGCAACCCTCGCAGGCGTCACGCCGCGGGTGCATGAAGCCGAAAACAGCCCTCCTTAGGAACCCGCTCTGAAACTTGGTGTTAAGCTCAAGACTCTCAAGCTCCACACCGCGCGGGGCCTGGCGGCGCCTGTCATATTCCAGGAGATAATGATAAACCGCCTCGCATTGCCGCAGATGTCCGACCACGTGATCGTTGAGGATCAGGACTTTCATGGGATTCTTCATTACCTTAGTAGTCGTCGCCTGCCGTTCCACCGTCCGGCTGTCTGAACAATTTATCCCGATCGGACACAGGTACGAAAATGACATTGAACAGCCGCCGGTAATTCCCCGGAGGGCATGACAGCGATCTGACCCCGTGCCAAGCCGACAAACTGTTTTTGAAGAAAAAGCTTTTATTCCCAAGTGTGCCTACTTCCACGCATTCCTCGAAATCCGTAAAGTCGGGATTGAGCAAATCCCCGCGTTTTTTTCCCGAAAGGACGCAGATCGACCCACCCCATTCTTTTCTCCAATCCGCCGGCGTGTTGAAATAGAAAATATGGGTACCCAGCTTATTGTCCGAATCAAAATGGGGAGAGACTTCAGATCCTGCGCTTCCCAGATGCCAGGCGTAACGAATCTGGAAACGGGAAGTCCCAAGAAAAGAGCGGATAAAATCCTGATAGTCCGGGTTCGTGTCGATCTCTTCGATGAACCGGCGCCACGCCTGTGGGAGCTTGCGTACAAAGCTCGGTTTGGAACGATGGGCCAGATAATACCGGTTGTGGGGACGCTGGCCATACAAACGGTCGATCCCTTTCTGCTTCTCAAATAAATTCAAAGCGGGAAAATTGGTTCGCAGGCGTTCAAATGCGCCCGGGAGAAGAAACCCCTCCCATTCCATCCAGGGATAGGGCTTGCGATCCTGGAAGAAAAGAGGGTCCACGCCCTGCATCAAGCGGCCGTCGAAAAAACGAGGGCGTCTCCAACGGCTCAAATCCAGCCGCAGGATTTCAGTGAGAGGCCGCATAGGTATTCAAAAACGATTCCATGATGCGGTTCACCACCGGACGCCGCACATGGCGGCCGTCGGATTCGAAAACCCTCTGTCCGTAAAATCTCTCCAGAAGCTGACAGAACTCATAGGATGGGAAATAATGCACGTTTTCGAATTCCCGCACAAGCTGCCCGGCCAACGCCCGCAGGACGGCCTTGTTTTCCACCGTTGCCGTGAAAACATCGTCCTTTGAAAAGGTGCGATTGAGCGGTACCGGCGAAACGGTCAGCACCACGTGTCTGGAAGGAAACTGTTCGCGGATAAGTTCAATGATTTTTTTCATGTTGGCATAATTGTCCGCAAAACCGCTTTGGTAAAACGTGAGCTGGTCCTTTCCGCCTCCCCCGCTGTCGCTTATACTCGTGCAGGCCACGCGGCCGTTGTCCTTTTTCTTCCAAACCTCGGTTAGACCCATCGTGAGAATGTAGAGATCGCTCTCCACGATCCCCTTCCGGATCGCCTCATCCAGGACGGCCGTGAGCGCGAGTATTCCCTCTTTGGACGGCGCATAGACCTTCCGGCGATAAGGGTCCTGAAAATGAGCGCCCCGACGGCCGCCCAATCCTCTTTTCGTCAGCCAAAAATCATCCGGGTCCTGACGCCAAAGCCCGAAGGCCTTTTCAAATTCCTGTAGCATCGTGAACGTGTTGAAATGCACGGACTCAAGACCCGAAGTGACAAGCTCATCGGCCTCTTGGGATCCGGCCCGAAGTGCCGTGGTTTCGGGATACACAGCACGCCCCTTCTCCCGCAAAACCTTCTGGATTTCCAGAGCAAAGCAGCTACCCATGCAAAAAATCTTCGAATCCGGTCGAATCAAGAGGATTTTTGGGATAAAAAGGCGCCGGCATTGCCTGAAAAATTTCCACTTCTGATGGTAATGGGTGGGTTTGGTGTTGCCGGAACCCGGTCCATCCGCCTGTCTTGAAAGAAACCCGGGGATAAACTTTGTGATGACTTTCAGATTCACAGGCTCATACTATCACTTGTGTTTTGGCATTGCAACGGCGTTTCTGTTACAATGCCCCTTCATGGTCCGACGTTTTCTATCAAGACTCTTCCTGCGCTTTATCATGCCTGATTTAGACAAGCACTTGCAACGTACGGTAAGAGCTGAACTCAAACGAAAGCTCATTAAGAGCAGGCGGTTTCAGGACTTATTAAAGGCCCGGCTGGACTGCTTGGATAAGGAAGAAGCGCTGTTCGGAAATGCTCCAATGATGGGTAGCCGCATGGACCTTTTGTCGGCGGCAGTGAAGTGCGCCGAGGATAGTGGTGCAGGAGGGTTGTGGCTTGAATTCGGCGTCTGGAGAGGAGCCTCGCTGAATTTCATTGCCGGTTGTACGACGAACGTGGTCTACGGCTTCGACAGCTTCGAAGGTCTGCCCGAGGATTGGGTAATGGGCAAAAGCTACAAAGCCAAAAAGGGCAAACGCTCTTTGCAGGGCGAACTGCCGCCCGTTTGTGAAAACGCGCGTCTGGTTAAGGGTCTTTTCGAAAATACCCTGCCAGATTTTCTGGAAAAGAATCCGGGGTCGGTTTCTTTTGTCCACATTGATTCAGACTTGTATCAATCCGCCAAAATGGTTTTAAACTCGCTGATATTCCGGGAGGGGACGGTGATTGTCTTTGACGAATATTACAACTACCCCTCTTGGGACCAGGGTGAATACAAGGCCTTTCAGGAATTTCTCGCCGAAAAAAATTGGAAGGCCGAATGTATCGGCTATTGCCCCCGTTCAGGCCAAGCGGGGTTTATTCTGCGCCGTGCTTGAATCGTTTCCCATGATCCGGATCCCACCCGGAAGTTTCTTGATGGGCCAGGCGGACGGCGACTTGGACGAAAGACCGGTGCATGAAATCACGCTGTCCAAGCCGTTCTTCATCTCAGCCGTGCCCGTCACCAACGCTCAATACGAGAAATTTGATCCCTCACACAAATCGGTTCGCGGGAAAATGGGCCTGTCGAAAGAGGATGATGAGCCGGTCCTCTTCGTGAGCTGGTATGAGGCGGTGAAGTACTGCGAATGGCTGCGCCAAAAAGAGGGCAAGCCCTATCGCCTGCCCACGGAAGCCGAATGGGAATATGCCTGCCGGGCCGGAACAAGCACCGCTTATTCCATGGGCGACGCCCTGCCCGAGGTTTATCGCAAAAATCAGGAAAATGTCGCAATCCCTTTGCCCGTTTCTTTGAAAGTCGGCCAGACGCCTCCGAACGCATGGGGCCTCTACGACATGTATGGGCTGGTCGAAGAGTGGTGTCAGGATTGGTACGGCCCTTACGAAGCGCGGGCGATCACCGACCCCGGAGGGCACCGCGAGGGGCTTTGGAAAGTCACGCGCGGCGGAAGCCACAACACGCCGGTGGAATTCCTCCGTTCCGCGAACCGCCTCGGGACCTTGCCGGAAGACAGGCATTGGCTTATCGGTTTCCGGGTAGCCATGGGTGAACAAGCGCCTTTGACGTTTTATGAGAAAAAAGATCCCCCGCTTTGGGCGCGAGAGGTGAGCCAAACCGTCTTTGATTATTCAAAAAATGAGCACACTTCGCCCTTTTTCGCCGAACCGGTTTCGTATGTGCGCTTTCCGGAAAACCACGAAAGCATACCGATTCACCGGCACAACCACTGCCCCAGCATCACCGGGTGCCCGAACGGCGACCTCCTGGCCGTCTGGTTTTCCACTGAGAGCGAAAAAGGCAGGGAAATGACGATCCTTGCCAGCCGCCTGCGTGCCGGCCAAACGGAATGGGATACCCCGTCTGAGTTCTTCAAGGCGCCGGACCGAAACATGAGCGGATCATCCCTCTTTCACGACGACCGCGGCACTTTGTACCACTTCAACGGACTGGGGGCCGCCGGCACCTACGCGAACCTGGCGCTCGTCATGCGCACAAGCCGCGACAACGGCCGAAGCTGGAGCACACGGCTCATCAATCCTGATCACCAAAGAAGCCATCAGGTTATCAGCGGCACTTTCGTCACGCGCGAAAGCGTCATGGTCCAGCCATGCGACTCCGACGAAACCTCAGACGGAGACACGGTGCTGTATCTGAGCCGGGACAAGGGCGAAAGCTGGAGTTTGAGCCAGGGCGTGATTGCCGGCATTCACGGCGCGGTGACCCAGCTTGAAGACGGGAGTCTTCTTGCCTTCGGACGCTGGGGCAAGCGCGTCGGCCTTCCCAACGAAAAAGGCGAGCTCAAAATGCCCATGAGCCGCTCGCGCGATATGGGAAGAGGATGGGAATATTCGGCGAGCGTCTTCCCTCCCATCAACGGCGGCCAGAGACCGGTGCTGATGCGGCTTCGGGAGGGGCCTTTGCTTTTTTTATCCTTCACGGATCACGGTAGCCGCATCAAAAAAAAGCAACCGCTTCGGGGAATGGTTATTGAGGATGCCGGCGGCCGGAGGACGATTTTCGGTCTTTTCGCCGCGCTTTCCTGGGATGAGGGCCGAAACTGGAGCGTCAGGCGGCCCTTGACCGGCGGGCCCAAGACATTCCCGGACGCCGAATGGACAAGGGACTTCGTGATGGATTATAATCATGCCGAACCCAGAGGATACCTGGCAGGGACTCAGACCCCCGACGGGATGATTCACCTTATTTCCAGTGCCCTTTACTATCGTTTCAACCTCGCTTGGATCAAAGAACCAATGCATCCTGAGAAGGACACATGATATTCGTTTCTTTTCACGTTTACCCTCCATGGGTAGATCCGGGACACTCACCGGCTGAGACGCTTTTAAACCAGCTGTTCAGCTCAGCCAGGCGCCATCATCCTCATTGCCGCCAAGTTCTTTTGACGGACCTTGACTCCCCTTTCCGAAAGCTCGAAAAAACCGTTGCGATTGAGCGTTATCCCCTTGATGTGGAAAAAATTATGTTCAGCCGCCTCAATGCCCAAATCGAATTTTTAAAAAAAGAAAACCACGCGGACAATATTGCCTTCCTTGATTCCGACATGCTCGTGAATGCCGATCTGAATGAGGTCATGAACGGGAATTTCGATCTGGCGCTGACCTACCGGCACCGAGACGAAGAGTCCAAACGCAGGGAACTCCTGATCAATGGAGGGGTGATCCTGGTGAAAGGTACCGGGTTGCCCTCGGCCCTGGCGTTTCTTGAAAAAGTCCGGGATACCTACCGGCTACGCCACGCGGACAAGCTGGGCTGGTGGGGCGATCAATACGCGCTGATCGACGTTGTCGGCGCTGAAAATATCCCCGCAGGCGGCGAAAAAAACCTGACCCTCGACGGTGTCAATCTGCGCCTTTTGCCTTGCGAGACTTACAATTTCTCCCCTGGAAAGGGCCTCCCGCTTGAGAGTGAATTGAAAAACAAAAAAATCATTCATTTCAAAGGACGAACGAAGAAATGGATTTTGCCGGCTGGCCTACAGAAAAAAACCGCCTTGCTCCGATCCTGGTATTGGCAGTTGATGCAAACACTCAAAAAAGATTTTACCCTGGGGCGTCTTCTTCATGGGCAACGTGTACTGATCGTGGGCTCAGGTCCTTCGGCCTCAGTGATCAGCCATATCCCCCCGGACGTGCGAGTTCTCACCTGCAACGCCGGCATGCAAGTCCTTTTGGACAAGGGGCTTGAGCCCCGCGTGGACCTCTGGTTCATCATCCGTAGCAAAAACGACAAAATGCTAACCGTCAACGGATGCTCCGCCACCAAAAAAAAATGGATAGACGCCCTCGCGCAACAATCCCGCGCGCGGGCTATCGTCACCAATGACCCCAGTTATATTTTGATGCAAGGCGCTTATCGCGGCCGGTACAAGCACCTTTTTTGGGATGGCGGCCGCGACCCGCGGTATCTCAATCGCTTGATCCGCCCCGAGCGCGTGGAAATGATCCGGGGACGCTCCTCGGTGCCGGCCACCTCAAGCGGTTTGCGACTGTTGCAATACGCGCTTTATCACGGGGCCCGGGAGATCTACCTCGCCGGCATCGATTTCGGCCGCAACGGCTATGCCTGGGGACCGAACGCCAATCCCTGGAAGCACGACGACATTGACGAAAACTTCATCAAGATTGTTTCCCGGAAACATTATCATGTTTTTTGTCTTTCTGAAACCAGTCAATTGGCGGCCTATATACCGGTCAAGCATCTTAGCTGAGACCTTAAATAGTACTTACACCAAAGAAATTCAAGCGCGCTAAATTTCTGTCTTTTTCCCAACAAATAGCGAAACATAAATTTTATTTTGTTGGGATGACGCCAGGGTTTCTTGGCGATGAAGTGGATAAATTTGGCTTTGCGAAAATCACGTCGACACCGTAACACAGCTCAAATCTACCGACAAGAAAGAGATAAATGTTGTATAATACGGCAAAATATGAAGTTAGTTACACTAGTCAACGTTTCCTATCTACCCGGTCTTTTCGCTTTGCTGGAAAGTCTCATCGAAAATGGAAGAATAAAGCCGGGTTCTCCATTTTTTATCGTGTATTTGGAACCGGGAGTACTAGAATATCGGTCTCAAATCGAAGTTTTTGAATTTAAATTCCATTTCATTAACGTCCAAGATCTAGGCTTCGTCGCGGCTCCTCTCAAGCCTAGTGGACGTGATAATTTTGAAATAGCCTTACAAAAACTTCTGATTTTTAGAATTCAAGATAAAGGCCCGCTGTGCTTTATCGATGCCGATATGCTCTGTTTAAATTCTATTCGCGAAGCGGGCCAAATGGATCATTTCTCGGTTGCCCCTAATCCCCGTAGAAAGGGTTTTAATTCTGGTTTTATGGTTTTTCGGCCATCCATTTCGCTATTTAATGAAATTACCAAATATATTCAAGAAAGCAATCGTCTATTTCGTCATGGCGACCAAGGGGTATTAAACAACTTTCTCGAAGAAAGATATCCGGATACCATTAAGCTCATCGATGTCTTGTGGAATGTGGACAAGAAATCTTATCTCGAAAATAAAGCTGATTTCCCGGACAATCAAATTAAGCTCTTTCATTACATTTCCCATAAACCCTGGTGGTCCAGCCCGACTTGGTATTGGGTCGACTGGCGCCGGTTAAGGCTCAAAAAGAAGGCGCGTGTCAACTGGTGGTGGTGGCAATATTATTGGCGCGCGCAGGTCTTTATTCACACGCGCCTTTTTCTAAAAAAACTTGTGCCTGCGGGGTTCTTCGCCGGGGCGCGGCGCCTGGCTCAAAAGGCCCGGGACGTATTGAAAACCGAGGGGCCCACGGCGGCGCTCAAAAAAACAGGCGGGTATCTCGCCTTTTCCTGCGCCGAGGCATGGAATGGCGGCTATCGCGGCTTGCTAGACGGCGCCATCGCCTCCCCCACGGAAAAAAGCCACGCCCATCTGCGGCGGCTGATCGAAGGCCAAAGGGTTCTCATCATCGGTTCCGGACCCTCGGCTAATGAACTGGAACGTATTCCCGATGATGTCAAAGTTTTCACCTGCAACCGCGGTGTGCAAATCTTCCGGCGGCTACGATTAGACAGAAGGCTGGATCTTTACATGAGCACGGCGAGCAAAATGAAACGTTTGGAAGGCCTTGAGGGAGACCTCGCGCGCGTGGGCACAAAAATTCTTGTCGTGGATGATTTCCGATATGTCCGTAAACACCACAGTCTGGGCGGTGTTTTTTCGGATCTTGTGTATGACAACGGAAAGCACGATTTTTATATCAAGAAACTGATCCATCCCCATTCACTTTCTTCTATTCGTGGGTCTTCCCATCACGCCTGGACTTCGACAGGTATCCGTCTTCTGCAGTACGCGCTTTATTTCGGGGCCTCCGAGATTTATTTGACCGGTATCGACTTTGGAAAAAACGGCTATTTCTGGGGGAAAAACGAGGACAAGTGGCTTCACGACAGCATCGATGAAAATTTCGTCCGCATCGTCGCGGCCAGGCGCCCCCATGTGTATTCCTTGACCCGTTCCAACTCACTGGCTTCCATCCTTCCCCACAAAACCTGGGCTGGGCAAACCGCATGAGCCAGGCCATGACCCATCTGGAGCTCTACGAGAAAATGGAAAAAGAATCCGTCCCCTGCCCCATCTGCGGCTCCGAGCGCCATGCGCCGGTGTTCGACCGCTACAGCTACCAAATGGGCATCGACAGCGTGATGTGCCAGCACTGCGGGTTTCTCTTCACCAATCCACGCCCGACTGTGGATGAAATAACCGAATTTTACAAAAACATGTACCGCGGCAAGGCCAACGTCGACAAACCCGTCAGGGATTATAAGCGCGACTCCACCGCCTTCCGGCGAGCCGAGTGGTTTTGCGGCTTGGTTCAGGGTAAATTCAGAGAGCAAGGCGTCCAAGCGCCGGCGGTTCTCGACATCGGCTGCGGCAGCGGGATCGTGCTACACCTTTTCCGCTCCAAATGGCCGTCCAGCCACCTGTACGGTGTGGAACCCTCTCTGGCCGAGGCCCTGTACGCCGGAAAAAGAAACGCGGCCGACGTCCTGGCCGGCAACATGGACCTTTTCCTCAAAGAACGCCAGGGTCTTGAAGGGACAATGGACCTGGTGATTTTGAATCACGTGCTGGAGCATCTCTATCAGCCGGTGGAAGACCTGACGCGGCTTAAAAGTTTTCTGAAGCCCCAAGGCCACATCCTGACCCAGGTGCCCAACCCTTTTTCCACTGAATCGCCGTATCTGCTCCGGATGTTTCATATGGCGCATGTCAATCAATTCGGCTCCGATACCTTGCGCCACGCCTTCCAATCGGCCGGTTACACGGACATCACCGAACATCCCAGCAACCCGCGCGTCATGACTTTTCTGTGCCGCAACGGCGGTGAGGTGAAATCGCGCCCGCAAATCCCGGCTCTTTCCGATGAAAAATTCGAGGCGCGACTGCGTTTTATCCAAGAAAAGGCCAGAGACGAGGAGCTGACGAAGAGTTTCATCAAAATCCCATTCTGGAAAAGGGCACTGCGCTTCCTCAAGGCAAGGGTTCACCATGCAAAGAACGACCCCCTGCTGCGCCAGGCCCTCGAGGGCCGGAAGGCGCTGATTGTGGGGTCAGGGGTCTCTTCCGAGGAATTGTTGCACATCCCCGATGACGTGCGGGTGCTGACGGCTAATGAGGGCTTAAGAGTCTTGGCCAACCGCTTTCCCGGCCGCGCGATCGATCTATTCCTCGGCATCCGGGTCATGATGAACAAGAAAAAATTGAGAAGCATCTTGCCCAAACTGGCCGCCGCGAGAATCGGCCTTTTTTTATTCGACAACATCGCCTACATCCGCGAAAAGGAGGACCTCCGAGACATCTCGCCGCGCATCCTCTACGACGACGGCGTGGATCCTTATTACCTTAAAAAGTTGATCCGGCCCCTGACTCTCGACGCCGTCAAATCCGACAAAGGGATCTGGTGGACCTCGGCGGACCTGCGTCTTTTGCAAATGACGCTTTTTTACGGCGCAAGCGAGATTTACCTCATCGGGGTGGACCTGAGCGACAAGAAAATGGCCTGGAAGGCCGGCGACCGGCGGCGATACTTGAGTATCGACGAAAATTTCCTGGCCCACGTGGCCAAAAACTTCCGGAATGTGTATTCGCTTTCGGGAAAAAGTCCGCTCACTGCTTATTTTCCCTGCAAGGACTTCGGGCCGTGAGAAAGAATAAAATCAACCCCCGGCTTTTGTATCTGCAAATGAAAAAAGAAACGATCCTCTGCCCCCTGTGCGACTCACAGGCGCATCAACAACTTTTTGGTATAGACCGGCACGGCATGGGCCTTTCGACGACGATGTGCACCCGTTGCGGTTTCGTGTTCACCAACCCCCGCCCGACCCAGGAAGAGATGCACCGCTTTTACAGGGAAACCTACCGGCACTTTTACACGGGTAACCCCGATCCCGACACCGAATACCAGGACAAACTGAACGTCGAGAAACGGCTTTGGTTTTTCAACCGCGCCAGGTACGAGCTCATCGGCCAAAACGGCCGATCACCGGCCATACTCGACATCGGCTGCGGCTCAGGGGTTTTGCTTCATGTCTTCCGCTCCCTAATGCCGGAAAGCCGTCTCTTCGGAGTGGAGCCTTATCCTTTCTACGCCGAGTACGCCGGTAAAAGAAACGACGCGGACGTCTTTTACGGCGACATGGACAGTTTTCTTGAAAAAAGGCGCGACCTTGTGGGTTCCTTGGACCTGGCGACGCTCTACCACGTGGCGGAGCATCTCTACGACCCGGTGGAAAAATTGCTCCGCTTAAGAGAATTCTTAAAACCCTCCGGACTTCTCCTGATCCAGGTCCCCAATCTCCAGTCGCCGCATTGGCAGACGGCCAGCCGCCTCTGCCATATCGCGCATGTGACTCACTTCAGCCCCGAGACTTTAAGACACGCCTTCGAGCTTTCCGGGTTTCAGGTGATCAAGAGCTTCGCGGGTTCCCACCCGAGCAACCCGCGCGCTCTCACCATGCTCGGCCGCAAAACTGAGAAAATCGCATCCCGATCGGAAATCCGGCCGATCGCACCGGCCGAGATCCACTCCCGTATTCATCATTTGAGACGCGAACTGAACCGCAAAATCAGGCGATCGCCCGAGACCGTAGCGCTGGACAGCGTGAAACAGCTGGTCAAACTGCCGTTTCATCTCAAAAAACACGGTCTTCGCGCCACCTTGCGGCAGAGTTTCAAACTGGCGTTTGCGCTGGCAAGAAAAATGTATCACGCGCTGAGCTTCCCGGCCCTGAAAGCGCTTTGGCGGATGAAATCCACGCCCGTATTCAGGCGCCTTCTTCGCGACCGGCGCGTGCTGGTAATCGGGTCGGGCCCCAGCGCCAAGGATCTGGGACCCGTCCCCGAGGATGTGCTCATCCTCACCTGCAACGCAGGTCTTCGGCTTTTTCTTGAGAAAAATATCAACCGGCCCGCAGACATCTTCCTCTGCCGCAGAAAAGCGATGGAAGAGGACTACACGGACATCGAGGACCTCTTGCCCAAAGTGAAGGCTAAATGCTTCGTGATGGATGATAGAGAGTTCGTGACCAAAAACCCGAAGCTTGCGGGATCCTACGAACGGCTCTTTTTGGACCATCAAAAGGATAATTTCTATCTCGATCGCCTGATCCGCCCAAGGCGCGTGGAGAGAAAAGCGGACAACGTCTGGTGGACCTCCGCGGGGATGCGGCTCCTGCAGTACGCGCTTTATTTCGGGGCTTCGGAGGTTTATCTCGTCGGGATCGATTTGAATCACAGCGGCTACTTTTGGGGGGAAAAACAGCGCTACCGGCACTCGGGCGCCGTGATCCGCCACAAGCACCCGATCGATATCGAGGTCATGAAAATCCTTTCCGAGAAATACCGTTGTGTTTACTCGGCCTCGGCCACAAGCCCCATCACCCGCTTCATCCCCCACAAACCCCTCGGGTCCCGCTGAAGCGGTGAAACGGTTCTTCCTGCGTTTTCAAACTGCACGCGTTCTAAAGCGGTTGATCCGGGGCGAGCGAATTCTCATCGTGGGATCCGGCCGGTCGGCGTCGGAGCTTGCAGACATCCCGCCGGGGATCAAGCTTTTCACCTGCAACGCAGGCATCCGCTTTTTTGACGGCAAGGCAATGGACCGTCCGCTGGACCTTTTTTTCTGCAATAAGGCCAAACTCCAGCGCGAGAAGGAAATCGAACTACTTTTGGTAAAAATACGGACACGGGTATTTGTCTCAAGAAACACGGATGGGATCCGCGAAAACACGGCGTTGCGGGGAAGTTATGAGCGGCTCTTATACGATGACAGCACCGATCCCTGGTATCTGACGCGTCTCATCCGTCCGCAAGGCGTCCAAGACATTCAAGGCCGATGCGAGGCGACCTGGACCTCGACGGGGATGCGGCTCCTGCAGTATGCGCTTTACTTTGGGGCGCGGGAGGTGTATGTCGTGGGTATGGACTTCGGGGAAAACGGTTATTTTTGGGGCCCCAAGCCAAACCCTTGGGGCCATCCGGACATCGATGAAAATTTCATCAGGATCGTGTCGGCAAAATACCGGAACGTCTTTTCGATCTCTTCCAAAAGCCCGCTCAGCCACCACCTGCCGGTGAAGCGACCGGCGTGAACGGCGCGGCCGCGCCGTTCGACGATTCGATTTTCTCGCACATTTCCTTGAAGGCCTCCTGGATCACCTCCAGGCGATCCTCATCCCAGACAAACTTCTGAAAGGGCGTGGCTGTGGGCCAGTCCTGCCCCAGATCCGTGCCGAAATTCTTCTTGGACCACCCCCGCGTGATGCCGCATTCCTCGTTTAAGATTTTAAAAACCAGATAGCGCGCCTTCCGGTTGTAATAGGCGAGAATACCCGGGCCGTTGGTCACAAAAAGATTGAGATACGCTTTCTCGTACAATGCCATCCTAAGCTCCATGTTCCAGGCGATCTCATGGAGCGCCGTGATTCCCTCAAAATCCTCCGACAAGGGATCCAGGCCCGCTTCCACATCCCGCACGATGACGGGAAAATACACGGCCGGGTCCAAACCCCTGGCGAACGCGGCCCAGTCTTTCTTGCTGGAATTTCGCGGCCGGCTGTAACTGCACTCCCTCAGAGAAAGGACGATGAGCTTGCGGCCGCCCACAACCCGCTTCATCCACTGTTCGACATGAAACAATGCCTGCGGCGTGGCCGCCAGAGACGGCATGGATTCATTCGGGACGGCCTTCATGACGCGGTTACTCAAATGGCATTTGATGCGGCGGTGGATGCTGTAACGCCTCGGGAAGATACGTCCGGCGAAAGAGGCGGCAAGCAAGCGGGCCTGGTCCCTCGAACCTAGCACCGAAACCTGCCGGCAACTTGGCATAAGCCAGGAGCATGGCACGAGGACATGCCGCAGGCGCCAGCGTAGGTTTTCAACACCTTGGTCATTTCTTTCACGGGGCTTATGTCCGTCAAACCCCTCATGCGGCCCGGGCACGATCACGATGTGGAGCGCCCGGCATCCTGACCTTCGACGATGAATCTCGGCCAATATCAGAAAATTGACAAAATCAAAATGTGCGGGTGAAAAGGCCAGGTCGTAAAAGGCGACTAGCGTGTCTTTAGCTTTCCATGCGCCGAACAAAAGCTCGCCGGCGTCCAGCCATACCCTGTGCAGAAACCAACGCAATCCATTTTCCCTCAACTCTTCAGACCAACCGGCAAGCCGTATGGACAAGCCCCTGAACGCGTTGATCATAAATCCCCTTTGGTCAGAATCACGTGCGGGCCGCCGGAGGGCTGTTCCCGGATCTCCAAAAGCCGGAAATGGCGGACAACGAGTTCGGCCAATTTCTCCCTCGTGAACAGCATGTCCATGTGAGCGCCTTTTTGAAGGTCCTTCTCAAGCCACCCCTCCGAAGGGGCCTGATCTGGCTCCAAAAAAGGATGCGCGGTGAGAACCAGGCACCCCGACGGCTTCAAAACTCTGCGGAGCTCTTTCATCCAGATCTCCTGGCTGTCATAGCGGATATGCGTGAAAACCGAATTGGCGTAGATCAGGTTGAAAAAATCACCGGCATAAGGCAACGGCGGCAGAAGCCCTGTCAGACTCAAAGCCGCCCGACGCCCCAGCGTCCGGGAGCCGGTGCGGATCGCCGTTTCATTCACGTCACAGCCGAACAGCTTCGCCTTGAACGGAAAGAAATGGATCAAAAGCCGGCCGACCCCGCAACCGAAATCGAGGATCTTTTCCATCCGGTCCGGCGGAAATCCATGGTCTTCCAACTCCCAAAAATACTCAAGCGCCTGCTGGTAACCCGTCGCAAAGAAAGTGGGTGCATGGGACTTGTTGCGGCTTTGCACACAAGCGGCCACCTCCTCACAAGGGACCACGGACACATCCGATTGGATGGGGTGCATCGCCAGATCGTAGCGCTCACGGTACCAGCTCTTCAAAAGCCCGCGACGCCGGGCGGCCTCCCAAGCACTCTTGAGCCGCTTCATCCGCCGGGCCGGCTTTTTCAAGCCCGCCTTTAGGCGGAAATGGAACCACGCACCGTCCAACGCCTCGGCTACATTTTTTAGATTACCCTTCATGTTCGCGTATTTTACGCCTAAACGAGAAAAACCACCAGTCCCATGGACAAATGTGTTGACGGATCCAGCGCGAAAAGCTAGCCTGTCTTCTGCTATGTCTTGGGTTGAAAGCGTTAAAACCCGCTATTCCGAACTGCGCCTACAGGAACTGGCCAAAAATCCGCGCCGTTACCTGGCGGAAAAGCTTTCTCGCTTGAAAAACGCCCCGGCCCTGCGGCGGCTCATCCACGGCCGGCGCGTTCTAGTGCTGGGGTCAGGCCCCTCCGCCGGAGAACTCGATTCAATCCCGAAAGACGTCCTGATCCTCACCTGCAACAACGGCGTGAAGCTGTTGTCCGAGAAGCATTTCAACAGGGCAATCGACCTGTATTACTGCACCGCGACCAAGATCGGCAAAAAAGACATCATGGGGGCCCTTCAGAAGGTGAAAACGGATATCTTCATCACCACCAATCCCGGTCAAATCGCAGACCATGCGGCCTTCGCCGGCTCTTACAGGCGCCTCATGAGCTATGACAACATGCATAAGAACTTCGCCAGGCGGCTTTACTGGGCCAAAAAGTACCGTTTCAAAAACAGGAAAACGGTTTCAGCCGGCGTGCGGCTCCTCCAGTATGCTCTCTATTTCGGAGCCTATGAAATCTTCATCATCGGCATTGACCTGGAAACAAGCGGTTATTTCTGGGGTGGAAAAAACCGCCAGAAACACGCCGGCGTGGATGCCAATTTCATCCAGGCCGCGCAGAAAACACATGGGGCTATTTATTCCCTTTCTCCAAAAAGCCCGCTGGCGCGCCTCCTGCCGCATAAGGATTTTGTTTGATTTCTTCGTACATCTTCTGAAATTCTCTTTGGATGACTTCCAGATTGTCATCCTCCCAGACCAGCTTTTGTAATGGCGACGACCAGGGCCAACGCTCGGACCCCACGGGAACGCCGACAAGCGGTCCCTCGAAATATTCAGGCTTCGTGCTGTTGCAGGAGGGGTCCAACATCTTGAACTCGATGTAACGCACCCGGCGGTTGTAAGTGCATAGAGCCCCCGCCCCGCTGTTGGCATAAAGGACGACGTAGCTCAACTCATACAAGGCTGCCCGAAGCTCCACGTTCCAACAGGCCTCCTGGAAAATCTCAAAATCCTGGATTTCAGCCGGCACCGGATCAAGAGCCGCCTCGGTGTCCCGGACAAACACGGGGCAAAATTCCTCCGGATCCAAACCTTCAGCAAATTCAGCCCATGCGTGGATATTGGAATTCCGAGAGGCGTGATACGTGGATTCGCGCAAAACGATGGTGATCAATTTCCTTGAGCCGGCGCGCGCCTGAATCCAGCGCCCGACATGGAAAAGGCCTAAGGGGGTTGCCTCAAATGTCGGCGGTTGGCCACCCTCCTGAAGGGCCTGGACCAGATAACGGATCAGATGGGGTTGTTTCTTCGGGCGATCTACCAAGTAGCCTTTCGGGAAAACGCTTCCGGCCAATCGGGTCTGAATGGCCTTCGCCTCCTCACGTGAGCCGCAAACCACCAGTTGCCGGCAACTCGGCAAAAGCCACGCGCAAGGTAGCACGATGTTGCGCAACCGCCAACGCAGGTTTTCCGTCCCTTGGCCGTTCTGCTCCTTGGAATCGGAAGTCCTGAAACCATTTTTGAAACCCGGGACAATCACCACATGCAAGGCCGGATGGCCTTTTTGCCGGCGGCGTAGCTCAGCCGTGTAAAGAAAGGTTGTAAACTCAAAGCTGGACGGCGAGGCGGCGAGGTCATAAAAGGCCCACAGGCCTTCGCTTGTTGGTGGAATTGAACGCTTCCAGAAAGTCATCGGATCAGTAATTCGTCAAAAAAGGCGGCATCCCCTCATCCGTTTTCCGCCCCACCTGCCGAAGGGTCTGTAGCAACCAGCCGTAACCAAACACAGGCTCATGTTTTAAACAGGATTTAGGTCTTTTCTTCTTGGCCGGCTTGCCGGAATCGGAACGGTCCCATGCACGCTTGTACCGGCCTTGATAGGGAATGGTAATATCCGGCGCGTCATTTGCTTTGCGCGCCACAAAATAGATCCCCAAAGGTCCTGGGAACGGCTTGAGCCGCATCTTTTTCAGGGCGCCAGGCTGATAGGCATAAATCTTCCAAGGATCGGTGTCATGCCGCTCCGTGTACTGAAAAATGTATGAGGTCTCAATTTTGTAACCGTTGGCGGCATAGAATTCGTAAAAAAAAGTGGGTGAATACATGTAAAAGCCATGGTCCACGTGGTTAGTGGAAGGCGCACCATGAATGACGCGCCCTCCGACTTTCAGCAGGCGATGGATGTTCCTCAACGCCGCGGCCTGGTCAAACACGTGTTCCAGAGTCCCGCCGTCCAAGATCACGTCATAAAAGCCATAAAGCCCCTCGGGAACCGGCAGGTTGAGATCAAGCGTATGCGTGGATTGCTCATAATCCGAAACATCCAAACTGTGCACCGTCTTAAAACCCAGCGCCGAAAAAAAAGTCTGGTCGTCCATGCATCCCCTCTCCGCCAGTTCCGGATGATGGGACTTATCGACAAAGGCGAGCCCGGCCAGTTTCACCCCATGCCAAGCGGCCCATCGGATCAATTCATCCATGTTGAAGTAAACCAGTTGTCTTCCCAGCTCGAGAATGGAGCCGTTGAATGGACTCTTTTGGGCTTCCGATAAAAGCAGGCGGGCCATCCCCCGCGCGATACCCATTCAGGATATGATCGCCGGTGAAGACTGCCGAACCTGGTCCGCATTGATCGCATCCTTTCGAAAATGGCCTTGTATCTTCCAATATTCGAAAAATGGGCCGCGACTATCCAAAAGTTCGTCGAGGGTCCCTTGCTCCACCACTTGTCCGTTTTCAATCACAACGATCTTATCCGCGTCGGCAATAGTCGAAAGCCGGTGAGCAATTACAATCGCTGTTCGACCTTTGATGCTTTCCGCGATCGCGCTTTGAACTCGTTTCTCCGTCTTTGCATCCATCGCGCTTGTAGCCTCGTCCAATATCAGGATATCCGCGCCCTTTAAGAGCGCCCGGGCAATCATGACCCGCTGTCTTTCACCACCCGACAGCAAAACCCCCCTGTCTCCCATGAGTGACTCTAGTCCCAACGGCAAGCGCTCAACCACCTTCCCAAGCTCGGCCATCCTGATGACTCTTTGAATTTCGTCCTCTGAGATCCCTCTGTCCAGGCCATAACAAAGATTATTCCGAAGCGTGTCATTGAAAAACATCGGTTCTTGGGCCACAAAGGCGACACGGTCCATGAGAGAACGCCGGCTGAAATCCCGTACGTCTTTGCCGTCCAAAAAAATACTGCCGGGCGGGCATTCATAAAAACGCATGAGAAGATGAGCAACCGTCGTCTTCCCCGCTCCGGTCGATCCAACAATCGCTGTCGTCTGCCCCTTTTTCAAAGACAGGCTCAGGTTGCGCAATACGGGAACGTCCGGCAAATAGCCGAAGTTGAGATTCCTGATTTCGATGCTCTCACGCAGAGATTGAAAGGTTTTTGTGCCTTCTGAAATGTAGTATTTTTTCTCTTCATTCATGATATAGCGAATATAAACTAGTGTGCCCTCCGCACGGGCCACGGAAATGTTAAATTGTGTGAGAGCCCCGAAAAGCGGGATGGTTCTCATCGCTACCAAAAAAAAGACAAGATGGGAGGAAACGTTTCGGTGCCCGGAATCCGAAGAAAACTGCATCATGAGAAACGCCACAAATCCAAGCAAGGCAATTCTGGACAACTCTTGAATGGGCGCAATCAGCAACTCCTTTTTCTTCGCTTCATGATCAAGAAGGATTTGTTTGTCGCTCAATTCCGTCAGACGGCTCACCTCATCTTTTTCACAAGCATAGGCTTTAACCAGTCCGATAGCTGAAACGACGTTAAACACTCGGAGAGAAAAATCAAGATACGATGTCTCCTGGGAAAGCGAAGACTCTTTGAGCTGCTGGATCAGCCGCCCAAAGAAAAAATGGTGCACGGGGAAAGTAATCACAAGAAAGAGCGTGAGTTTCCAGGAAATCCAACACATGAAAAAAAGATAGGCGGCCAGGAGCATCACCTGGCCGAGAAATCGCCGCAGGCTGCCCAGTTGGCCAGTGATGGTTTCGGATCCCCTGATCATCGTCTTGCTGATGTCACTCACGGCAATACCATCATAAAATTGTTTTCCAAAGGCCAGACACCTGCCAATGATGAGTTTCCGGACGTTGCGGTCCACAATTTTGCTTTGTTGATCCATGTTGAGGCTCGAGAAATAAACTAGAAAATTTTTGACAACAAGCGAAATAACGATCGTGGACAAAAGCAGGACAAGATAAGAGGCGGGGCTGGAAAATACGCTTGGGAAAAATTTCTGGACGTGTGAAATCAGCCCCAACTTGTCATGGACCGTCGTAAAATTCCCCTCGATAAGTCCGCGCAGGAATTTGATCAAAAGAGCCATTCCCAACAGATTAAATACGACCGAGAGCGCCGTGCAACCAATGGCTAGAAAGAAATGAATTGGGACTATGCCCATGCGGCGGAAGAAATCAACTAGCTCCCGAATTTGAGTCAACGAATTGGATTTACCTTCCATTCTTTTTTACTCCCACGCCAACCGCCATTAAATAATGGGCCATCGGATAAAAACCGGTGTGCACAATTTCATCGTTCATCGAGAAAACGAACACATTGTGAAAACACCGTGTCAAAAGTTTTCTCAAACCCTCCGAATTCTTCAGATTCACGTGCGCGATCCGACTGCGGGGGCTGGCATACTTGCGAGCTTCCTTGTTGGGAGTGCCCAGAATCAAAATTCCTTGAGGTGCGAGCGATTTACAAATATTTCTCACAAAATGCCTTTCCAAAACCCTCGGAATATGCTCGATCACATCCAATGAATACGCCGCATCGAATTTTCGACCTGTCACCCGGTTTTTTGTAATATCAAGCACCGAAAAACGGCATTTTTTGATCCCCTCATGCCACAAACGATCCTGCGCATCGTGGATCACAAACGGCTCAAGATCTACACCATGGACAAAACCAACTGTTTGGAGCATTACCGGGATGCCTATGGCATCGCCGCAGCCCACTTCCAGCACGCGCACGCAACCCGCGAGCATCTTGGCACAAAACTTGTATCGTGCCAGCAGAAACCCCAGATGCTTTGGATCGCTTCGCCAGATGTTACTGCTCCACGGCCCCAGGTGTGCGGCACCTCTTTGCCGATAGTCGTCAAGCTGACTATCCTGGGCCAGATGCTGTTTCTGTTTCGCGTCGATCCGGGTCATTTTGGAGATTCGACGACGTATTTCCACCGGGGATCCGCCAACATTCTCTCGAGTTCTTCGTCTTTCAATTCATAAAAATGCTCGCTTGAGGGAAATTTTCCTGTACGCACTTCGGATGCGTACTGTCTCAGCGACTGCTCAATCACCCTGCCCACCTCGCAATAGCGCTTGACAAATTTGGACTTGAATTCAAAAAACATGCCTATCAAATCATGCAGAATCACCAGCTGACCGTCCACCTGATCGCCGGCGCCGATGCCGTAAACCGGGATTTTTAAATTTTTGGCGACATAGCCGGCCGATTCCCGCGGCATCGCCTCGAGCAATAAAAGCCGGCAACCGGCCTCTTGCAGAGCGATCGCCTGCTCCAATATCCTGTCGGTTTCTTTCTTTGTCTTTCCCTGCACACGGTAGCCGCTTAGCATGGCCCGCGTTTGAGGTGTCAGACCCAGATGGCTCATCACGACAATGCCGGCGTCGGCAATCGCTTTGACCCGGTCCACCATGGCGCCTTCGACCTTCACCGCATCGCAGCCCCCTTCCTGCAAAAACCGGCCCGCATTGCGCACGGCAATTTCGTTGGAGACCTGGTAGGACATGAAAGGCATGTCCCCGATCTGCATGGCCTTTTTGTTGGCCCGCCAAACACCTCGGCAATGGCTGATCATGTCCTCCATCGTGACGGCAATGGTCGTCTTGTAGCCAAGTGTCGTCATCCCTAGCGAATCTCCCACCAGCACGATATCCACTCCGGCGCGGTCGGCCAACAACGCCTCCGGATAAGTGTACGCGGTAACGGCCACCACTTTTTCTTTTTCTTCTTTTTTTCTCTCAAGCGTCACCAGCGTTGTGCGCGGCCTGTCCATCGGACCGGAATTTTCTAGCATAGCGTTTTACTCCCTTTTAGTCTTTCTTTCTCCACTAATGTTGAGAACGCCTTTTCAATCTCCTTTAATTCCTCGGATCCGAGCTTGGGGTCCAAATCTTCGAGCGAGCCTCCAAATTTCAGCATCGGGACAATCCTTTGGTTTGGGAATATTTCCACGTTGCACAAGACGGGCCCCTGGCTTTGAAGGGCCTCACGGATCTGCCGACTCATTTTGGCGTGATCGCAGATATTCACGGTTTTCATGCCAAACGCCTGGCCGCTTTTCAAAAAATCGGGAAAGGCCAGACCGGTCGGTTCATCCACTCCTTCATACCGGGAATCCAGCCAGGTGTCCAGCGTCTGTTTTTGAATGCCGTGCCCATGGTTATTGAAAATGAAAACCGTGACAGGCAGGTGATGCCGGACCAGTGTCGCCAGTTCAGCCAGGCACATCATGATCCCGCCGTCACCGATGATGCACAGGACGCGGCGATGACCCGCCGCCAGCGCCGCACCGATGCTCGCCGGCAGGGAATACCCCATCGGCGAATGGTTCCAGGCCGAAAAAAGACGCTGGCCGGGCTTGACGCGCCAGGCCTGCATCGTCCAGCTTAAATTTCCCCCGGCGTCGGTGATCACGATATCGTTTTCGCCGGATTGCTTCGAAAGCTCCTCCACAAACAGGTAGGCGTCCACACTGTCCGTTTTTTCAGACAGCCCGTCTGGTGCAATTGGAAACCGGCGCCGTAAGAGGCGGATAAAATCCAGCCAATGATCGCGTTCCGAAGCCCGCACGGAAAAATCAACGGAAGAACAGTTTTGAAAAAATTCCCGGATACCGCTTTGAATCGGCAGATCCACCTTCACGCCGCAAGGGGCAAACTTTGCAAATTCTTCGGCGTCGATATCCACCACCGCCTTGCGTGCGTCCGGGGCGAAAAGCTCCTGCCTGCCGCCCGTGATCATTTGAGAGAGCCGGGTTCCCACCGCCAAAATCAGATCCGCCCTCTGGACCGTGAAGTTGCCCGCGCGCGGTCCGCACACGCCCAGCCCTCCCGCGCTGATCGGGTGGTCATACGGTATCAAATCGGCCCCACCCCATGTCAATAGGACCGGGATCCCTAATCGGTTGGCAAAATCAATCGCTTCTCTCTCAGCCTTTGCCAAACGGATACCCGCGCCATAAATGAGGACCGGACGCCGGCTTTGCTTCACCAAGGCGCATAATTTCTCCGGCCAATCGAATAACGGGGTTAGGCCCTGGGTCGAAGGCCCCGGCGCCTCAAACCGCTCCAATTTTTCAGGATCCACATCCACCCGCTGAACATCATCCGGAATGTCCAAAAGCACGGGGCCCGGACGGCCCGAACGCGCCAGCCAAAGCGCTTTTTCAAGCTCGTAGCGGATCAACGCCGGATCCTCAACCAAAACGGCATATTTGGTGACCGGTTTGAAAATGGAAACCACGTCCGTCTCCTGGAAACCTTTTTGCCTCAAACACCCGTTTTTCTTCAGACGGAAACGGGCCACCTGGCCGGTGAGAAAAAGTGAAGGGATAGAATCAAAATAAGCGCAACAGACGCCCGTGAGAAGGTTGGTGGCGCCCGGGCCGCTGGTCGTGATGGCCACGCCGAGGTTACCCGTGATTCGTGAATAGGCGTCCGCGGCCATCGCGGCGGCCTGTTCGTGTTGCGGACAAATGTACCGGAGGGAAGGGTGCCTGGCCACCGAATCCACCAAATGAATCGCGGCCCCGCCGGAAATCAAGAACACGTGCCTGACTCCCTGACGCGCGATGAAATCGGCAACGTAGTCGGACAGTTTCATCGCAATCCCGGCTCCACAAAAAAATGCCGGCTTTGGCCGCCATCGACTGGAATAATAGCTCCTTGGCAAAATTCAGCCAAGTCCGAACATAGAAACACAACCATCGCCGCAACGTTTTCAGGCGTTCCAAAACGGCCAAGCGGGCAACGTTCGGATAGATATTTTTTGACGTGCGCTGGACGTTCTCTAACTGCCTTGTCCCAATAACCCCCCTCGGTGAATACCGCCCCCGGCAAAACCGCGGACATCACGACTCCGTCCTTGGCCAGCACGCGCCCCATGCTACGCGAGTAAGCCGCCAACGCCGCCTTCGAAGTACAATAAGTCACGGGGCCGTTATTTTCCATCGAAGAAGTTGAGCCAATATGAACGATACGACCCCATTTTTTCTTTTTCATTGCCGGAATAAAAATCTGATCCAGTTCAATTGCGATTTCCAGATTGCAACGTAGCACCCTCCGCCAATCGCTCATCGAGCAAAAAGGATCGGTGATCTCGAGCGTCGATCCAAGATTATGCACCACCATATCCAAAGCCCCAAAATTTTTCTTAAGCCGGTGCGACAAAATGGCCGGCGCCTTGTCGGACATAAGATCCAGGGATTCACCGTAATGACCCTCTCCATACCGGCTCATTTCGTGGACTAGTGAGTGCACATCAGATTTTGTACGGGAAAATACGGAAACCTTAACCCCTTCCCTCGCCAAAGCGATCGCAATCCCGCGGCCGATCCCGCGGCCGGCGCCCGTCACAAGAGCAAGTTTTCCTTTAATTCCCAATTCCATTATTCACCTTTGGACCATCAGGCGTAAACATTTGATACATCCTGGTTTTCCCCGGCAAGCCACTGATACTCTTGTTTCCAATGCAAATTCCACCTCGCGTCAGCCTGGCCGGGCGCGGCGGACCTGCTCAAGAAGTGCGCGGCGATATCCATGAGCCGGGGATCTTTTTCCTGAGGAGAAAGTCCGCTGAAAACCCGGGAAGCTCCGAGTCTATCCCCCAACCAGGCCAGATTGATCCCATTGCACAAATTCAAAGACTTTTCGATCGCGTCAAAAAGCCGCTTGGCCGTCGGTGAGGCGTTTCGGACCTGAGACGCGGGGACAAAACGGAAATTAAAACTCAATCGCCTCCGCGACCGAGGTTTGGTCGCGCCATGAACCGTTTGAGGATCAAACACGAGCGCGTCGCCCTGTTTCAATGCGTACTGAACGATCTCGCTTTTTAGAAGCGGGTCGACTTCATGTGCCTTACTTAGATATTCGTTTAGATTGTAGCGGTTTTTCTCCCCTTTCAAGGGAGCCGGGACAACATCCGAGACGTGCGTGGAGAAACCGCAGAGACCGCCTGTTGACTCATTGATCTCTTCGAGCGGGACCCATATTGAAAACCCAAAAACACCATAGGCAGTGTCGTAGTGAGGTTCGGTGTATAGGAAAGCCTTCTCATGTTCTTTGGACAAGAAAACACCTGGCTGACAAAACCTCAGATAAAACAAAGGGCAAAGCATAAAATCCTCCCGGCTTCCATGGAAATCCCTCAGCTGAGGCGCCAAATAGTCCTTGATCCTCAGCAGGATCGCCGTTGACGCAAAACGAAACGTGACAATCCTCGAAACAACGGATTCTTTCTGGTGAATGCCGTTAAACTCCTCGCGTGTCCGGTTGCTGAAGTAATCCTTGTAAACGTCCTCCGAGGTCTTGTCCGCCGCATGGCGCAGCTCTTCCACAAAACTCTGCGGAAACACACCTTTCAATAATCGCATTTGGCCCATCACCACACCCCCGCGGGTAAAAAAACGGATTTGGGTCCGAGACCAAGCAGACGCCGCATGATAGGGCGAGCGCTGTCTAACGCCGTGATCAGGATATTGGCCGACCCCCATAAAATGCCCGGCCAGGGTTTGCGTATTTTCACCGCCAACGCCGGATAACACAAACCATCCCGCCCGGGATCATCGTCCAGAATACATTCCAAAAAACCCAAGTCGCTCTTTAGATGATAGGCCAATGTCGGAACCATTTGTGCGCCCCCGTAGCCGTACAGCGGCCCGCCCACATTTTGAACAAAATCCACGGTTTGCTCCATTCTTTGTTTGAACAAATCATGACGATGTCTGACCTGAGCGGCACTGGGAACCGGGGAGTTCGGCGGGAATACCCCTCCCGAACCGCTTTTTCCCTTCTCGAAAGCGATCAGCAAAGTGCCGTTCCAATATTGATGATTAAAAGTGTGGGCGACGTAACGCCCCCCTACGGCCTCAATCAAGCGGCAAAAGGATGCGACGCTGAAATATTGTAAATGCTGATGAAAGACCTGATCGAACCGCGAAGCGGCCAAAAGGGTCTCAAACGCCGGCACCTCGATCACAAAGAGCGCCCGGTCTGAGGCATATTTCACCCATGCCTCCAGAACCTTCCGCGGATCGGCCATGTGTTCAAACGTGTGCGCGGAAATCACAAGATCCGGCCGATCACCCATTTCGTTCTTCAAATCCACCTCGTCGGCAAATTTCCCCAAGACGCGGATCTTCCCTTCTTTTAAAGGCCTGTCTTTCCAGATGGGATCGATACCGACCAGCCGCTTCGCTTTTGTTTGAATTTTTTTCAAAAGATACAAATCATTGCAGCCGATTTCGGCAACCGTATGGAACGTTCTTCTTGCGAGAAATCCCTTTAGAAATGAATAAAAGAAATCGTTGCCCTGCCTGGCGATCGCGCTACGCGAGCTTCGATGGGAGTACGTCTGGACATACAAATATTCGGGATCAATCACGTTTGAGAGTTGCGCATGCCCGCAATCTTCGCAGAGCGCTAGCATCTGGTCAAAAACCGGATAACATTCGGGACGGGGCCGGTCCACGTAAATGCCAGTCAGAGGGAATTGGGGAAGATCCAATACGGGTTCCAGATTCGCGCCGTGGCATACCGAACAACCGTTGTTACGTAAAAACCGGATACGCGAAGCCGCTGGCGCCGTGCCTAAAGGGGGATCAGTTTGAACAGTTATCATAGATCGTTACCGAGGCCTTTTTTTGCAACAGATGGTTGTATTCGGCCTGCCAGAGTTCGCCAAATTTCACATGCTTCCATTTATCAAACCACGGGCCGCCGCGCGTGAAATGAATGGCCTTGGGAATTTCGTCCGGAACGGCCCTGCTCCAACCCTCAAGCCAATTCCAAGTCTCCGGAAGCGCGCCGATCTCGGAATCTTTGAGCCATTGGAAACGGTGTAAAAAAGCGCCTGTTTCACGATTCACGGCCTCCGGGGTCAAAACACCGTTGGATGGGTAGGCACAATTCCAAAGCACGAGGCTGGACCAATTTTTCCGCGGATAAACCGTTTGAAGCGCGCCGTCCATTTTCGTCCGCTCCGGCGGACGATGGTCATGCTGGACACACATCACGGCGCACCGCGGATCGGCCATGGCGAAAAGCTCGGCGACATCGGCCGTGAACAAAAAATCGCAGTCCACAAACAATGCCCAACCCCGGTAGTCGGCCAAAAAAGGCGTCAAAAAGCGGGTATACGTGAACTCCGTCGAGGCCAGAGGATCCTTGGACCGCGCGTATAGTCCCCCATGCCGAAGTTCTTCCTGTTTGAGAGGGGTGACATCAAGCGGCCGGCTCGAGTACCTGCGAAGAGACGCCAGACAAACGTCGTAGGCCACTTCCTCGCGGCTGTCCCAACCGATAAAAATTCTCAGTGCCTTCTTCATCAATCCGTCCATGATATAACAGGATCGATAAACCTGCAATCAGCTTCTCAAAACCTTGAGTATCCTTTGCGCGGCGTCTCCCGAAATTACCGTTCGACTAACCATTTGTCTTGAATTTTCAAAAAGCGGCTGATTGTCAGGGGCCTTTTTAGCCAGATGAACGAAATGAAACCAATCCTCCGTCTCCCGGATCAAAAAAAGCGGCTCGTAGCGGGATGTGTCCACGTCGCCGGCAACCACCGCCACCGGCACTCCGGCCCGGGCCGCGTCCAAAGCGACCGTTGAAGGAGTCGTGATGATCGCGTCCGACCCGCGAAGAAAAGCGGAAAGTCCGTAACGCCCCCAAACCGGCGCATGCGGATCGGCTAAAATCAGGTTCTTTAGACCGGAAAATACTTCACGGCCGTGCCGCGTAAACCACCTTTGGTCCGGATGAGGCCGCACAAAAAAGGTGGTGTCGGGAAGGCGCCTGGCGGTTTCTTTCAAATCCGCCATGAAACGCCTCCGGTACTCGTCGGAATAGCGATGCCAATGCAAATTCTCAAAAACTGTGACGGTGAAAGGCCGCCCCTCGACTTTACCCAGGGGTATTTCGGAAAGCCTGAGTTCACGCGGATACCCCACCGGAATACATCTTCCCTTAACTTCGGACGGGATTTGGGGATCTAGGGAGGACAACTCCCCCCAAACAAAAATCTTTTGCGAAGCAAATCGCACCGTTCCCGGCGGATCTTTCTCATCAAAATAAGTCAGGCCGACCTGCTCAAAGCCATGCTGGACCGTGAAGGTTTTAATTCCAAGACGATTGGCCCGTCGCGTCAACGCGTAAGCCGCCGCGTGCGGCCGCAGACTGGATTCCGAAGCAGTAACCAGCGCGTCAAAGCCTCGCAGGCCCGGTCCTAGCCCCAAAATGATTTTCCATCTGGGAATCACCTGAAAACGAATGGGTAGGGACTGGAAATCGGAAGCTGTGGCGGCAAACCGGCGAAACAGCCTGTCCGTGAAATAGACGGACGCTTCAAACCCCCTGCCCACACCGCCTTTCACAATGGGCAACAAAAGTTCCGTGTCCTGCACATAATCCAGAAAAAAAAGAATCTTCACGCGTCCCTCACGAACGGCGCGCGCGTCAAAAAAAAGTAGGTCAGGACGGGAAAACTCTGGATCATCAACCGGTCCAACGACACGGCGAGCTGAGTCGGCAAATTCAAAGCTGTCAGACAATAGACACCCGCGTATCCGGCGTTCAGAAAAAAAACGGTCAGGGGTATCCAAATTTTATCTCTACCAAATATCTCCCGCCGGAAGAAAACCGCCAGCACACCGAAAACGGGCCAGGCATACGCCCAGGAATTTTCTTTGCGGATTTCCGCGGCAAAAAAGGAAAAAACCGTTCCCAGCCTTGACAAAATCTCTTCGGCCGTCAACCGACTGATCGCTTCCGGCCGCAGCATGTGATTCGGCGAAAACGTGCTCAGTTTAAAAAATACTGTGAACGCCAAAAATAAAAGTCCCCCCTTCGCCATCGCGAAGAGAAACCGCCTCTCCGTAAACAGAGCCAGCGAGAGGCAAAAGGCCGCAAAAAACAAAAGCCCTTCGTTTTTCACAAAACCGGACATCCCTGCAAACGCGCCCGATACCATCGCCCAACGCGCGTCCTCGCCACAAAGTGCCATGTCCATCGAAACGATGGCAGCCGTAAAAAAATAGGCGACCGGAATATCCGCGTACTGCGACCCGCCCATTCCAATGAAATGCGGAATCGAAATGAGAAAGAGACCGGATACCCACGCCGAACGCCTTCCATAACGGGCGGCGGCCGCCATTACCAAACCGACCAGGCACAAGGTCATCATGAAAGCCAACAGAAAAGCGGCCGCGGCCGTCTCCCGTCCCGCAAAAAGCCATGCCCAAACCAAGGCCAGCGGATAAAAGAGCGGATAGTCCGGATGAGAAAAACGTAAACCCGGCGCGAAGATCGCCCGCCAGTCCGCGGCATGATAAATGAAACGTGCCTTTATTTTCCAAATGGCCCAGACGTCGAGGCCCGTCCCGAACGGCGATTTCAGCATGACCGCGAGCAACAACAAAGCCGCCGCCGAAAGAATGGCGAAAAAAACCACGCCTTCTTTCATTGCCGCAGGTTCCCGTTTTGTATTGCGATATGCCCCCCACAGCATGACCAGCAAAAAAAGATGCGCGGCAATCGCGAGTTCTCTGGAAATTCGGTGAAAGAAATACAGATCGAAATATAAAAGGAAGCTGGATATAAAAAGTCCCGCTCCCGGAGCGAGAAAAAGAAGGAGAGATCCCGGACAACGGGAATTTTTCAGAAAAACCCGAAGGGCACAGAAACCGATCGCGCCTGAAACCAGATACGACATCATCGCTAAAAAACCGGCTGTCATGTGAAGCGCCTGTCTTTCCGTGCGATCGCCAAACCACCTGACTGAAAAAGGACCTCAAGGGAATTGTCCCTGCAATGGGACTCGAGTGATTCCGGCGTTTCGAAATCGAGAACGAAATGATCGGCATGCGCGTTATTGTCTGAGATGAGGTGAGGAGCCATCGCGTATTGAAAGTCGTAATACCGCTCCGCCGCTTTCCCGGGAATCCCGGAGACGTAGGAAAAACGCGAAAAATCAAAGGGTGACGAAGAAACGAAGGAAAGAATTTTGTCTTTGAGAATCCGGTAACGCGAATCCACGGCCTCATGCCGCGAAACCAGCGCCTGAACAGATCGGCAGGCAATCTTGATCTGCCTTATGAAACCAAAGGCTATCGACAAAATCAGGACAAAGCAGAGAAGGAATTTACGAAAACGAGGCACTTCGTTACCTAAAAAACAAAACCCGGTTCCCTTAGCGGGGAACCGGGTCGGAGTTTGAGAATTTAATTACCAGCGAATGCGCCCGTTCAGCGAGACTGCCGTCTCCGCGATAAAGCGACCTTCAACATTCACGGCCAGACGATCACCAAAAGTGATGAGTTGAAGTCCTGTGGCCACCGCGACCGAATCTTGACCATTCCGATGACCGGTCTGAACCGTTTCCCTCGGGTTGGTGGCATCTGCCGGCAATGAGCTGGTACCGGATATATTCAGGTCCAGATCATTGTATTGGACACCCACGTAAGGAGTAATGCTAAACCCATTGATTCCGATAAAGCCGAGGGGATTGTCAATGCGTTGGGCGATTCCGATGCCCGTCTGCCATTCATTGATTTCCACTTCCAGATCCTCAATGACCGCATCCACCACCCCAATCGACGCGGTATCAACGGCCAAATGGGTCCATCGATAGCCACCGCTACCATAGATGTTCGCTTTTGGTAGGCCCGGAAAAATTCCAGAAAGCAGGTCCACCTCAATGAGATCGACTTTCCCGCCGACACCCACAGCAAACTGCGAATCAGTTTTAAGAACCACTTTCGTAGTGGTGTTGTTGCTGATCGGCGTATTTCCAAGTTTCAAATTGGCTGTCCCAAGGAAGACATCGAGGTGAACCTTGTCGAGAGGGTCCCAGTAAACGTTGCCACCCCACCAGGTGGCCTCGCTCACGTCGGTGGCATCATCGAGGTTTCTGTCAATCACATAATCAGCTGACGTCCCAAACCCAACCGCCCACGGACCCCACATGCCCATCCACGGCTGATCCTTGGAAGTGAGAAGCGGCGTCATCTGATAAGTGTTCAGGTCCGCATCGGACGGCATCGCGAAAGCGCGGTCGCCGGAAAATGAGACCACAGCCAAAAGGAACGCAACCACAACGAACGTTTTTATTTTCATCCAATCGTCTCCTTTAATAGTAAGAGTCCCACAAGCATGAATCTTTAGTTATGGATTATATAAAATAACTCATTTTTAATCAAGATTAATTATTAAAAAAAATTTTTAGCCGTTTCCACCAGTTCTTCGGCGGAAAAAACGTTTTCGGAGTCCGCGGCGGCCGCGGCGGCGGTCAATTCCAACCGATAAAACTCCGCCACGTTGTCGTTGTAAAATTTGAGGTTGTCGCGGAAGCGCTTGGCGATGACTTCCAGATTTGCCCAGACGGCGTCGATCGCGCACACCGCGAACGCGTCGCCGCCGTAGCGGCAAAGAACGTCGGATCGCCGAAAGGAAGTCTTTAAAATCTCGGCGGCGCGGGTCAAGGCCCGGCTACCCTCCTTGTAACCGAGGCCTTCGTTCATTTTGTTGAGATTGGCGACCTGAAAATGAAAGAAGAGATGCCCCTTTTTCGTGCGCGGTAAAAGTTTGAGCTGCTGCTCGGCCACGATCGAGAACCCTCTGCGGTTGTACAGGCCCGTGAGATCGTCGAGCAAAAGATTTTCGCACAGTTCCCGGTGAGCCCTGTTTCTCGCCACGGCGCGGCGCACCAGGCGCGCGATCCGCCCGGCGTCGCGCTCGGATTTGAAGAGACCGTCGTCGGCGCCGAAGCGAACGGCCTTTTCAATGAGAGGTTCCTCGGTCTCGCCGGCGAGAACGAGGATGGGGATGCCGCGCGCGCGGGAACGAAGCGAAAAAAAGGCGTCCATCCCCTTGGCCTCGGGCAGAGCCAAATCCACAAGTACCGCGTCCGCGCCGCCGCGCTTCAAAAATTCGAGGCCGTCCTTCAGCGAGCCGGTGTGCTCGAGACGACAGTCAGGGGCGTGTTTTTTAAAAATATCGTTTAGGAAAAGCGGGTAGTCGGGATCGGCCGTGATGAGAAAAACGCGGACCGATGGGTTTTCGTGAGCGGCGGACATCTGGATTTAATCTAACGGGTCACGGCGATAAAATCAATATTAAAAACAAAAACGGAGAGGTAGGGATTCGAACCCTAGGACCCGTTTTACCAGGTCAGTCACTTAGCAGGCGACTGCAATCGGCCTCTCTGCCACCTCTCCTAAAATTAAAACTATCCATCTTTACTCAGCCTCTCCCTGCCTGCCGGCAGGCAGGTGCCACCTCTCCTAAAATTAAAACTATCCATCTTTACTCAGCCTCTCCCTGCCTGCCGGCAGGCAGGTGCCACCTCTCCTAAAATTTTAAAAAATGTTTATAGATTTTAAATTTATCCGATCCTGGCGGAGAGGGTAGGATTCGAACCTACGGTCGCCAGTGGCGACAGCGGTTTTCAAGACCGCCGCATTAGACCACTCTGCCACCTCTCCCTGATCCACTTCCGTCCTTGACCTGATTTTAAAAAGTTTTCTCTCTGTCTGGCACGGGTGTAATCAGACAATTCTTCCTCATAGAACAAAACCCAGGGACGATAAGGCTTGGTGGATTTCACCTTGCCTGAGTTATGAGATTGAAGTCTGGTGAAAGACATTCCTTCTCGGCTTGAGCCAATATAGAAACCTTTTTTTGATTCACTGTAAAGGATATAAACACAAGACACTCTTATCCCTTTCCCTTAAAGCGGTTTTTCCGCCAAAGGCGCCCGCCTGCCGGTCGGGCAGGGACTCGCCTCCGGCGGGCAAGACCGCCGCATTAGACCACTCCCTGCCTGCCGGCAGGCAGGTGCCACCTCTCCTATTTCTTAATCACCGCCATTCCGCCCAGGTACGGCCGCAGGACTTCCGGCACGCGCACCGAGCCGTCGGCGTTTTGATTGTTTTCCAAAATCGCGATGACGACGCGCGGCAGAGCCAGTCCCGAGCCGTTCAGCGTGTGGACGAATTCCGATTTATTCGAATTTTTTCTTTTGAAGCGGATATTCGCGCGCCGCGCCTGAAACGCCTCAAAGTTGGAAACCGACGACACCTCGAGCCATCGCCCCAGGCCCGCGGCCCAGGCCTCGATGTCGTAGCACTTGGCCGCCGCGAAGCCCATGTCGCCGCTCGAAAGCTGGATCACGCGATAGGGAATTTCCAAAAGATCTAAAATTTTCTCCGCGTCTTTCAGAAGCGACTCGTGCGCCTTGTAGGAATCCTCCGGCTTCGTGAATTTGACGAGCTCCACTTTGTCAAACTGGTGCACGCGCACAAGGCCCTTGGTGTCTTTTCCGTAGGAACCCGCTTCGCGGCGGAAACACGGCGTGTAGGCCGTGTATTTCAAAGGCAGGTCCTCTTCTTTCAAAATCTCGTCGCGGTGAAGGTTCGTCACCGGCACCTCGGCCGTGGGGATGAGAAAAAGGTCGTCGTCCTTCAGGCGGTAGAGGTCTTCTTCGAATTTCGGAAGCTGTCCCGTGCCCGTCATGCTCGCGCGGTTCACGAGAGACGGCGGCCAGATTTCCGTGTAGCCGTGCGCGGCGTGCCGGTCGAGCATGAAATTGACCAGCGCGCGCAGAAGGCGCGACCCCGTCCCCCAAAAAAGCGGAAAAGCGCTTCCCGTAATCTTGGCCGCGCGCGCCATGTCGAGGATCCCGAGGGTCTGGCCGATTTCCGTGTGTTCCCGGGGTTTGAAACTGAATTTGGGAATGTCCCCGCGATGCGAAACTTCCGTGTTGGCACGGCTGTCGGCGCCGATCTTCACGGATTCGTGAGGCAGATTGGGGATGAGAAGGAGTTCTTCTCTAAATTTTATTTCAATCTCCTCCGCCTTCGCTTCGAGCGCGCCGATTTTTTGCGAGGCCTCTTTCATGGAGGCGATGAGGGCCTTGGGGTCTTTTTTTTCTTTTAGGACCCGCGAGATCTCGTCGTTTTTTCTGTTTTTTTGACCGCGGAGTCCGTCAAGCTCGGTTTGGACCGCACGGCGTTTGGCGTCGAGCGCCAGGAACGCGTCGAATGGAAATTTCGGAGCCCTGGTTTTCAGGAGCTCCTTCACTTTTTCCTGATTGTCACGAATAAACGATACATCCAGCATGGGGAGATTATAGCGAATACGCCGATGGTGAGCAAGGCGGATGGCCAAAAGGCCATCCGCCGCGTCGAACCATGAGGCGCCCGGGACTTGAACCCGGCACACCTTCCTTAAAAGGGAAGTGCTCTACCAGATGAGCTAGCGCCTCGTGAACTTGTTTTAAACTTGGGTGAGATCTTTTTCTTTGGCGGCCTCGGCCTGATCGATCATTTGGATATAGCGATCGGTCAGCTTCTGAATATCCGTCTGGCCCTTAAAACTTTCGTCTTCGGTGGCGGTCTTTTCCTTTTCGAGCTGTTTCGTCTTTTCATTGGCCTCGCGGCGGATCGAGCGGAGCGCCACGCGGCCCTCTTCGGCCAGTTTGTGGACGATCTTGACCAGATCCTCCCGGCGTTCGCGCGTGAGCGGCGGAATGACGAGCCTCACCATCTTGCCGTCAATCACCGGCGCGATGCCCAGGTCCGACTCGCCGATCGCCTTTTCGATCGCCTTCAAAACCGACGGGTCCCACGGGTGAAGGAGCAACATGCGCGGCTCAGGGACCGTGATATTGGCCACCTGCCGCAGGGGCGTCGGCGTGCCGTAATAGTCGACGCGGATATTTTCCACCATCCCGGCCGAGGCGCGGCCCGAGCGCACCGCCGCGAAATGCTGGTAGACGATGTCCACGGACTTTTTCATTTTTTCTTCGGATTCGCGGATGAGGTTCTGCGCGCCGCCCGCCATCTTAATTGGTCACGATCGTGCCGATATTCTGGCCCGACACCACGCGCTCGATGTTGCCGTGTTTCAAAAGGTCAAACACGATGATCGGAAGGTTGTTGTCCATGCAGAGACTGATCGCGGTGGCGTCCATCACTTTCAATTTCTTTTTCAAAACGTCCATGTAGCGCAGGCGCGTGAAACGCTTGGCGTCCTTCACGGCCTTGGGATCCGCCGAATAGATCCCGTCGACCTTCGTCGCCTTTAGGATCACCTCGGCCCCGAGCTCGATCGCGCGCAAGGCCGCCGTCGTGTCGGTCGTGAAATAAGGATTCCCCGTGCCGCCGGCCAAAATCACGATGCGGCCTTTCTCCAAATGCCGGATCGCGCGGCGCCGGATGTAGGGCTCGGCCAGCGCCTCCATCGTGATCGCGGTGAGGACCCGCGTGAAAACCCCTTTTCGTTCGAGCGCGTCCTGGAGCGCCATGCCGTTGATGACCGTCGCCAGCATCCCCATGTAATCGGCCGTCGAACGGTCCATCCCGCGCGAGGCGGCCTCGAGGCCCCGGAAAATATTTCCCCCGCCGATCACCACGGCCAGCTCCACGCCGCGGTCTTTTATTTCCTTCAGCTGAAGGGCGATCGAATCCACCACGCGCGGGTCGATGCCGTAATTCTGCCGCCCCTGGAGCGCCTCGCCGCTCAGCTTTAAGAGCACCCGTTTGTACGCTTTTATTTTTTTCATGCCGTCACCGTCTCCCCCACCTCGAAACGCACGAACTGTCTCACCTCCACGGCGCTCCCCCATTTTTTTCCGGCGCCGTCCAACAGCGCCTGAACGGATAGTTTATCATCTTTGATGAACGGTTGCTCCAAAAGACAGTTGGTCGCGTAAAATTTTTCGAGTTTGCCCTGCACGATCTTTTCGATGATATTTTCGGGCTTGCCCTTCACCTCTTCGCGGAAGATGGCCTTCTCGCGTTCCAAAACGCCGGGCGGGACTTCGCTTCTTTTAAGGCAAAGGGGATTGGCCGCGGCCACCTGCATCGCGATATTTTTTCCGAGCTCGTGAAACCCGGCTTCCCGTGCGGCCTGCGCCCCGGCCGAGGCGATCTCCACGACGACGCCCAATTTATGATTGGAATGAATGTAGGTGAAAAGGGCCCCGCCCCGGGCCTGGATAATTTTCGCGCGGCGCACGACGATCTTTTCCCCGATCTTGCCGGAGAGCTCGGTCACGGCCTGGGTGATTTTGGGAGACTTGATGGCGGACTCGCCGTGCGCGAGCGTTTCGTTCGCGGCGAGTGTGGTGAGATTTCTGAATTCATCCGTGCGCGCGACAAAATCGGTTTCGGAGTTCACCTCGACGATCACGGCGCGGTTGCCTTCGACGCGCGACCACACGAGACCTTCTTTGGCCTGGCGGCCCGCGCGCTTGGCGGCCTGGGCCACTCCTTTTTTCCGCAGAAAATCGATCGCCTTTTCGAGGTCGTTCCCGGAAGACGCGAGCGCGGCCTTGCAATCCATGATCCCCGCGCCCGTCCTCTCACGCAGGTCCTTGATCAAATCAAATGACATCGGGCTTTTAGACCTCGACCGTTTCCTTGGCGGGGTGCTTGGCCTTCTCGAGTCCCTCGAGCAAACTCTCGGTAATAATGCCCGTGATGAGCTTGATCGAGCGGATCGCGTCGTCGTTTCCGGGGATCGGGTACTGGACGGTGTCCGGATCCGAATCCGTGTCCACCAGCGCCACGACGGGAATCCCGAGGCGGTTGGCCTCTTTGATCGCGATCTCTTCTTTTTTGGCGTCAATCACGAAAAGCGCGCCGGGCAGTTTTCCCATTTCCGTCACGCCGGCGAGATTCCTCTCGAGTTTTGAAACTTCTTTTTCGATCTCGGAAATTTCTTTTTTCGTCAAAACCTCAAAGGTGCCGTCCTCCCGCATCAAAAGCAGGCTCTTGTAGCGGCGCACGCTGTTGCGAATGGTCTGGTAATTGGTGAGCATCCCGCCGAGCCAGCGGTGATTCACGTGATACATTCCAGAGCGCTTGGCCTCGGCCTCGATGATGTCCTGCGCCTGGGGCTTGGTCCCGACGAACAGGATCGGCTGGCCCTGGGCCGCGGTGTCGCGGATGAACGCGCAGGCGCGCGAGAGGCACTCGACCGTCTTTTCAAGGTCGATGACGTAGATGCCGTTTTTTTCTCCGAAAATGTACGGCTTCATTTTGGGATTCCACTTCTTGGTCTGATGACCGAAGTGGACGCCCGCTTCGAGCAGATTCTGGATCAGTTCCTTAGACAATTGGACACTCCTATCGGTTTTAAGAGAACGCCTAACTTATTAAAAATGAATCCGTTAGGCACGGCGCTACCGTTACTCTCTCCCCCGTAGCTTTCCTGCGAAAGCAAGAAGCGGGGGTGGTTTCAGTTTAAGAGCCCTAAATTATACCAAAGATCGGGGCCCAGGCAAGGGATTTCGGAGTGGAGTTTAATGTTAAGGCCGGTGTGAAAGCTTAAGCCGATCTGCCGCCAAAATAAGGCTGTGATCGAGGGTCCATAATGAAGCTTCTGCAATCGCTGCCGAGGCCAACAAGTGGGCATCAATAAAACCGATCCCGAGATTATTGAGAGATTGAGCATCTATAAAATCAAGAATTTCTTCCTGAGTCACAAGGGGCGCGTGAGGAAGGGCCTTTAAAAGAGAGAGGATTTCTTTGCGATTTTTCAGGGATCCGCAGGCCAGCTCACCGATAACAAAATCGTGAGTGATCACCCGCCCCTCCGTCAAAAGCACGGACAATCGCCGATCCCCTTCCCTCAAATGGGCAACCCACACGGACGTGTCAACCAGAACCACTTTGGGCTAGTCTCTTCGACGGGGAATTCTGCGCAAAGATTTTTCCGTGCCCCCCAAGCGGGCCAGACGTTTTTCGCTTTCGAGAGTGATCAAGGCCTCGAGCCCCCGCCTCACCAAAGACGTCTTTTCCCGGATGCCGGTTAAGCGGGCGGCCTCATCCACAATGTGGTCATCGAGATTGAGTGTTGTTCTCATGCATCATAGTATGCATGTTTTATGCATCAAAGTCAAGGGGTTATTTGAAATTTCGGCGGGATCACTATTCCCTAAACTGCAGTTCGTACAGCCTCCGGTAGAGGCCGTTTTTGGCCAGAAGCTCCTCGTGACTGCCGGACTCGAGCACGCCCGCCTTATCGAGAACAAGAATCCGGCTGGCGTCCTTGACGGTCGAGAGCCGGTGCGCGATCACAAAAACCGTGCGGCCCTTCATGAGGTTGTGGATCGCCTCCTGAACCAAAAGCTCGCTCTCGGAGTCGAGCGCCGAGGTCGCCTCGTCCAAAATCAGAATCGGCGGATTTTTGAGGACGGCGCGCGCGATCGAGATCCGCTGGCGCTCGCCGCCCGACAGGCGAAAGCCGCGGTCGCCGACGACGGTTTGGTATTTGTGGGGAAGTTTCGAGATGAACGCGTGGGCGTTGGCGATCTCGGCGGCGCGCTCGACGTCTTTTTGCGGCGTGTGCGAGCGGCCGTAGGCGATATTCGCGGTGACGGTGTCATTGAATAAAACCGTTTCCTGCGTCACGACGCCGATCTGGTCGCGGAGCGACCGGAGGGTCACGTCCCGGACGTCCGTGCCGTCGATGCGGACCGCGCCCTTCCTCGGATCGTAAAAACGCGGGAGGAGATTCACGAGGCTCGTCTTCCCCACCCCGCTCGGCCCCACGATCGCGAGGATCTCGCCGGGGCGGACTTTGAAATCGATATTTTCCAAAATGAGTTTCTCGGTGTTATAGCCGAAGGAAATATTTTCAAAATGGATTTCGTTCTTTAATGGCAAAAGGGCCTTCGCATTTTCTTTTTCCCGGATCTCATTCGGCATGTCGAGGATGTCAAAAATTCTTTCCGCCGCGGCCAGCGCGTGCTGGTTGATCCCGTGCACGCGCGAGAGGCGCTTGAAGGGCCTTAGCAGCGAAAAAAGCGCGACCAAAAATGCGATGAACGCCCCCGGCGACATCTGGCTTTCGATGACGGTCTTGCCGCCGATCCACAACACCACTCCCAAACAGACAAATCCGATGAACTCCGTGAGCGGGCTCACGAAAATCATCCGGCTGATCGAGAGCATCATCGTCCGGTAAAGCCCCTCGTTCTGCCGGCGGAAACGGTCGGTTTCGTATTTTTCCATTCCGAAACCCTGAACGATCCGGATGCCCGAGATGGATTCAAAGAGCGTCGAATTGATCTCGGCGACCTGCTCCTGGCTCGAGCGGCTGATTTTTTTGAGGAGCCTTCCCACGCGCAGGACGGGAAAAACGACTAACGGCAATAAAATGAAGATCACGAACACGAGCGACCAGGGGATTCCAAAGATGAACTTGATCGACAAGAGCGCCACCAGATGCACCGCGATCTGAACGGGCTGAAACAAAAAATCGGTGAGGCCCTCGGAGATCGCGTCGCGGATGACGCCGGTGTCGTAGGTGATGCGTGACACGAGCGCCCCGGTCTGGGATTTTCCGAAAAAACTCAAGGGCAGTCCCACGATTTTTTCATAAAGCTCATTCCGCAGATCGCGGATCACGCGCTGGCTGGCGTCATTCATGAGGTACGACTGCCAGTATTCGAAGAAGAGCCTGAAAAAGGCCAGGCCCACCGTCCACACGATCAGGATATTCAAAAGGTCCCAGCGCGACAGCGCGTTCACGCGGTAAACCAGGTCCACGAGGAACGCGGGCAGGCGGGTTTGATTGGGGATCGCGATCGGTTTGCCGGCCAGGATCGAATCTACGAACGGGATGATGAGCCCGATGATGGGCAGTCCCCCCAGAAGCGAATTCATCACCATCGCGCCAAAGGCCAGATACAGCCTCGCCGAATGGGGCTTCACAAAACTGATCATGCGTCTATAATGGCTCACAGTTTTCGCATCATAACATAGCCAACTCCCCTTGTCGATTCACCAGAAATCCCGGGGACTGTCCCTTTTTGCCCAAAAAGGGACAGTCCCCTCCTTTGTGATGTCAGACAGCCCAACAAGCCTCCCCGGTCGCCGCGGCGACCACCCCTCCTTAAACAAGGAGGGGAATGTTTCTTGTGGTGCCTGACACCATCGGTTAAAATACTGCTCTATGAATAGCCCCCTTAAAATTGCCGTAATTGGCGCGGGGAAATTGGGCGCGCGGCACGCCGAAGTCTATGCCAAACTGCCGGGTGTAACCCTCGTGGGCGTGTGCGACATCCTCGAATCACGCGCCAAAGAGGCGGCCCTCCATCACCGAACGCGGGCCTTCACGGACTACCGCGATCTCCTGGGGCAGGTGGACGCGGCCAGTATCGCCGTCCCCTCTCACAAACACTACGAGATCTCAAAGGAATTCCTCGAAAAAAACAGCCATCTCCTCATCGAGAAACCCATCACGACGGACCTCGCGCACGCCGACGAACTGTTGATGCTCGCCCGCGAAAAAAATCTCACGATCCAGGTGGGCCACATCGAGCGGTACAACTCCGCGATCCGCACGATCAAAAACATCATCAAGGTCCCCCGCTTCATCGAATGCCACCGCCTGGGTTCGTACGATCCGCGCGTGGCCGACGTGGGCGTCACGCTCGACCTCATGATCCACGACATCGACATCGTCCTGGACCTCGTGCGTTCGCCGATCAAAAACGTGGACGCCGTGGGCGCTTTTATCCTGTCCAAGACCGAGGACATCGCCAACGCGCGCATCCGCTTCGCGAACAACTGCGTCGCGGATCTCACGGCCAGCCGCGTGACGCAGGACACGACGCGGAAAATCCGGATCTTTCAGGACGACGCTTACATTTCCCTCGACTACGTCACGCAGGAGGCGCTGATTTACAAAAAAGAAAACGGACGCATTGATTTTAAAAAAATTGACATTCAAAAATCGGATTCGCTGAAAGAGGAACTGGCGGATTTTATCGATTGCGTGCGCACCGGCAGACAGCCTTTGGTTTCCGGAGCGGAGGGGCGCGAGGCCCTGGCGCTGGCGCTCCAGATCTCAAAACAGATCCGCGAGCAATCTCATCCGGGCTAGCCGATGACGAAGAAAATATTCGTGATCGCGGGCGAGGCGTCGGGGGATCTGCACGGAGCCGCGCTCATCCGCGCGCTTCGCGAGGCCGGACGAGAGGGTGTTGAAATTTACGGCGTGGGGGGCGAGCGGATCCGCGAAACGGGGGCGCTCGAATTTTTTGACCTCGCCCGTTTTCACACGACAGGCTTTACCGAAGCGATCAAAAAACTGCCCCAGTACCGCCGGGCCGCGCGGGCCATTCTCTCCAACGTCGAAAAAGCCGAGCCCGACACGGTGGTCCTCATCGACAATCCCGGACTGAACCTGTATCTGGCCGAAAAAATCCACGCGCTCGGGATCCCCGTGGTTTACTACATCGCGCCCCAGGTCTGGGCCTGGGCACCCAAACGCGTTTTGAAAATAAAAAAATTTATCCGAAAAGTACTCGTGGTCTTTGAGTTTGAGAAAAAAATTTACGAGGAAAACGGCATCCCTGTCGCGTGGGTGGGACACCCGCTGAAAGACCGGATCGGCGCGCCCTCTCCCCCGCTCCCCCCGGGACTTCCGAAAGACGAGTGGCGCGTCTCGCTCCTGCCGGGATCGCGCGAGACAGAGGTCAAAACACTTCTGCCGATTCTCCTGGGCGCGGCCGAAATTCTCTCGGGAAAAAATCAGGCGCGGTTCTCGCTCATCCAGTCCCCCACTCTCCCGCGCGCGTTTTACGAGCCGTTCCTTTGGAAAAGCCGCTTGCGGATCGAGCTTGTGGAAAAAAACGCCTACGACGCGATCGGCAAAAGCGATTTGGCTTTGGTGTGTTCGGGCACCGCCACGCTCGAGTGCGCGATCCTGGGGACGCCGATGATCATCACCAATAAGGGGAGCTTCCTCACGTATCTGGCGGCCAAATGCCTCATCCGCGTGCCGTGCCTTGGACTGCCGAATCTGATTTTGGGGGAGAAAAAAATTCCGGAGTTTCTGCAATACGACGCGACACCGGAGAAGATCGCCCGCGAGGCGGAGGAAATTTTAAGGAATGAGGAAAGGCGATCGGAAATGAAAAAGGCGCTTCAAAAAGTTTCCGAAAACTTGGGGGCCCCGGGCGCTTCCCGGCGCGCGGCGCTGGAAATTTTTAATTTATAAAACCGGCAAATATTTCTCGAGCTCGTAATTTGTGATCTCCGCGCAGGTCTTCGACCACTCGATCTTCTTATTTTCAATGAGCGAATGGAAGATGTGCTCGCCGAGCGCCTCTTTCAGGAACTTGCTCTCTTCGGCAATCGCGATCGCCTCGCCCAGGCTTTGAGGCAATAGCGCGATCCCGCGCTTTTTTCTTTCGGGGTCCGACATCTCATGCACGTTTTCCTCGACGGGATCCGCGAGGTCCCAACCGTGCCTGATGCCCTCGAGACCCGCCGCCAGCATCACGGAAAAAACCAGGTACGGATTGCACGCCGCGTCGGGCGAGCGCAGTTCCGCTCGGGTGCCGTTTTCGTTGCCGGGCCGGTAGGCCGGGACCCGCACGAGAGCCGAACGGTTCTTTTTCGCCCACAACACGTAAACCGGCGCCTCATAACCGGGAGTGAGACGTTTGTAGGAGTTCACCCATTGATTCGTGACGATGCAGATCTCGGGCGCGTATTTGAGGAGCCCCGCGATGTAGTGCTTGGCGAGTTTTGAAAGGTGGTTCTTGTCGTTTTTGTCAAAAAAGGCGTTTTTGTCTCCCTCAAATAAAGACTGGTGAACGTGCATGCCGCTGCCGTTTTCGTTTTTGAGGGGCTTGGGCATGAACGTCGCGTAAACGCCGTTCTTCATCGCGATCTCTTTCACGACCAGGCGATAGGTCATCGCGTTGTCGGCCATCGTGAGCGCGTCGGTGTAGCGCAGATCGATCTCGTGCTGGCTGGGAGCGACCTCATGGTGGCTCGACTCGACGCCGATGCCCATTTCTTCCAAAGTCAAAACCGTTTCGCGGCGCAGGTCACTGCCCGCGTCCAGGGACGTGAGGTCAAAATAACCGCCCTGGTCGAGGGGTTTGGTTCCTTGCGAATCCTGAAAATAAAAATACTCGATCTCCGGCCCCACGTAAAACGTGTAGCCCATCTCCGAGGCCTTTTTCACATGCCGCTTCAAACACTGGCGCGGATCGCCCACAAACGGCGCGCCGCTCACACTGCGGATGTCCGCGAACATGCGCGCGACGGCGTTTTCGCGCGGCCGCCACGGCAGGATCTGAAAAGTCTCCGGATCCGGAAACGCCCGCATGTCCGATTCGTCGCTCCGCGCGAAACCCTCGATGGAGGAACCGTCAAAACCCTTGCCCTCTTCCATCGCTTCTTTTAATTCATCGATCGTGATCGCGAAACTTTTTAAGAACCCCAGAATATCCGGAAACCACAGCCGGATAAACCGCACGTTGTTATCGGCGGCCTTTTTCAACACAAACTCTTTACTTTGTTTGTCGGGACTTTTCCGCATTTTTTTAATCTTCCTCAGAGGTGAATTTGTAACCGATGTTCCTCACCGTTTCGATAAACGTGGAGGACTTGCCCTCGATCTTGGCCCGCAGGCGCCGGATGTGCACGTCCACGGTGCGCGTCCCGCCGTAATATTCGTACCCCCACACTTTGTTCAGAAGCACCTCGCGCGTGAAAACCGTGCCGGGATGCCCGCATAAAAATTTGAGCAGTTCAAATTCGGTGAAGGTGAGATCGATCTTTTTATCCCCCACCCTCACCTCGTATTTGGCGATGTCGATGGTGATCCGGCCGCGCTGGATCAGATTTTTCTGATCCACCTTGTGGATCCGCTTAAAGAGAAGCTGGACCCGCGCCAGCGCCTCGGCCAGGCGAAGCGGCCGGTACAGCACTTCCTGAATCCCCGACGGCAGATCGGCCGATTTCATCTCACTTTCGTCCATGAGGAGAATAATGGGCGTGTCCTCGATCTGCGGCTCTTTTTTCAGGCTGTAATAAAAATCCATGCATTCGACATAACTGTTTTTGGGATTGAGGACGACCAGGTCCGGCTCCTTATCGGCCACAGTGTTCAGGGATAAGCCGTTCCGGGAAACGAGTTGCGCCGTGAAATGCGTCTCTTTTTTGAGCGCGTCCCTCAGCTCGAAGCCGTTTTTATTTTGATCCCCGATAATTAAAATACTGCCGACCATTTTATAACCCCACGATTGTCATGTTTTCGCGATCGGCCTTTTCGATGAGTCTTTCCTTAAAAAGCATGATCGTCTTCCCGGCCTCGACGCCGAGCACCCGCGACGAGACGCCTTTGAGCGCGTCCAGCGTCGCCTCCCCGACACACGGCAGATCAAAGCGCAGGTCCTGATTGGGTTTTGAAACCTTCACGACGACGACCCCGCCCTGGCCCAGCTCGCCGCCGCGGCGGATGGTCTCATTGGTCCCTTCGAGCCCCTCGACGGCGAGCGCCACGCCGTGCTTGACCGCCACGGTTTGGCCGATGTCCATTTTGCCGATTCCCTTGGCCACTTTCCAGCCAAATCTCAAATCCCTCCACTCGCCCTCGGACGGTGCGCGGCGCGTCAAAACCCCCTTCGGGGCCAGCGTCTCCTTCAGAAAAAACCGCGAGTCCACCACCGACACGCCGCACTTGGCCTTCAAAAAAATCTGAAACGCCCTGAGCAAATGGTCGTCGCCCTTATTGGCCGCCCCGCCGATCAGGCCCCTGGCGGCCTCATCCATCCGCGTGCCGGGATTGTAAATTTCCTTTTTGGGGATGCCTCCCGCAAAGACGACCTCTCTCACCCGCGAAGCCTGAAGGAGCTCCACCAACCTCCCGAGCGATCCGAGCTCCACGTAATGGGCCTCGCGCACAAACCGGTCGAGACGCCTGTCCGTCAATCCTTCGACGCCAAAGGCGATCACGTCCCTTTTTAAGGAAAGGGCGGCCTGGGCGAATAAAAGGGGAAACTCACCCTGGCCCGCAATGAGCCCGATAACCTCCGAGGGATTTGACCGGCGCCACCACACGCGTCACTCCTCCCCGGTCTCGACGGCGCCGGCGCGGCAGATGCCTCTCTTGGAATTTTCGATAAAAGAAAGAATGTGCCGGATATTTTCGTTGTCTTTAAACTCGGTTTGAACTTTTTTAACCGCCCTGGCAAGATTCGATTTCGAGGCAAACAGGGTTTTGAGCGCCTTTTTAATTTTAAAAATTTCCTCCGCCTTAAAACCGGCGCGTTTCAGGCCGATCGCGTTGACACCGTAGAAACTCGCCGGGTGGCCGTCACAAACCGAAAAGGGCGGGATGTCCATCACGGCCTTCGACAGGCCGCCGATCATCGCGAATTTTCCGATCCGGACGAACTGGTGAACGCCCACCAGGCCGCTGATCACCGCGTGGTCCTCCACGGCCACGTGGCCGGCGAGCACCGTGTTGTTGGACATCGTGATCTCATTCCCCAAAACGCACTCGTGCGCCACGTGACAGCCGATCATGATAAAATTTTTGTTCCCGATCACCGTCGGCGCGTGCGGAGAATGGCCGCCGTTCACGGTGACATGCTCGCGGAAAATATTGTCGTCCCCGACGACCAGGACCGAACGCTCCTCTTTCATTTTTTTGTCCTGAGAGAGCGTCCCCAGGCACGCGCCGTGGCCAATCCGGCAGCGCGCGCCGATCCGCGTCGCGCCCTCGACCACGACGTGACCGCCGATCCGTGTCCCTTCGCCGATTTTCACCTCCGGGCCGATCACCGAATAAGGCCCGATCTCGACGCCGGGGGCGATTTCGGCCTTTTCCGATACGATCGCCGTCGGGTGAATGCTCATTCGCCGCCCATGCTGAACATGATTTCCGCGTCGCACACCTCTTCACCATTCACCTTGGCCACGCCTTTGATGAGGCCGACGCGGGATTTCACTTTCAAAATCTCCACTTCCAGGCGAAGCGCGTCGCCGGGCCTCACCATCTTGCGGAAGCGGGCGCTGTTCACCGACACCAGATACGCCATTTTTCCCCGGTTTTCCGGTTTGGAAAGAATGAGAACGCCGCCCGTTTGGGCCAGTGCTTCGATCATGAGCACCCCGGGCATGATGGGTTTCCCGGGAAAATGGCCTTTGAAATGGGGCTCGTCCGCGCGCACGTCTTTGACGCCCACGATGAAGTGGTCGTTCATCTCCAGGATCCGGTCCACCATCAGAAAAGGGTGCCGGTGCGGCAAAATTTTCATGATCGCTTCGGAATCCATCAACGCCGACTTCGGCCGGGAATGTGCCATCTGCAGTTCCTTTCTCTGTTTTTGGATCGCCTCAATCAGCGCCCGGTTCAGGGAATGGCCGCTTCGCAAACCCACCACGCGGCCCGCGACCGAAAACTCCAAAAGGTTCATGTCCCCCAAAATATCCAGCACCTTGTGCCGCGCGCATTCGTCGGGAAAGCGAAGGGTATTTTGGACAACCCCCTTTTCGGAAATAACGAGCGTGTTCTCGTGCGTGGCGCCCAAACCAAAACCCTGTTTTTGCAGGACGCGCGCCTCCTCGTCCGTGCAGAACGTGCGCGCCGGCGCGATCTGGGATTCAAACGTCTCGGGCGTCAGCGTGAAATCCACCTTCTGGTCCCGGAGAGAGGCCATGGGATAATCGAGCGTGTAGGCCACGCTGAATTCCCCGGCGGGATAGATCGCCAGGGCCTTGCCCGGTTCGTGACAAAAAATCGGCGATTGAATTTGAAAAGTCTCGCGCGTCTCGGCCTGCTCGACGATCCCCAGATTTTTTATCCATTTCACAAACGGCAGGGCGCTCCCGTCCATGCCGGGAATCTCGGGCCCGTCCACCTCGATGCGCAGATTGGAAATTCCCAGACCAAAAAGCGCGGCCAGGAGATGCTCCACTGTTTTGATATTCAATTCTTCGGAGACAATGGAGGTACAGCGAAGGCTCTCTTCGGCCGGTGCGGCCGGTGCGCGGCCGTTCGTTTCGGAAGAACCGGGTACTTGAGAAAAACGGATCCCGTGTCCGGCGGGCGCGGGCCGAAGCGTCACCTTCACGCGCGCGCCGGTATGAAGACCGACGCCTTCGAGCGAGCCTTGGCGAATGATCGTTTTCTGCCGGCTAACCATTTTCTTTTAATGGAACCGGCGATTTTTTCTTTAAATCCAAAATTTCCTTGAAGAGCTCGGGAAGCCGCGCGGTCGCCGCGAGAATTCTTTTTTGCTCGGATATCGGGCGCGCGGGTTCGCCGAGGAGCACGCTGTTGTCCGGAGCGGATTTGGTGACGCCGCTCCGCGCGCCCACGACCACCCGGTCGCCGAGCGTGATGTGCCCGACCAGCCCCGCCTGTCCGGCGATCACGACATTTTTCCCGAGTTGGGTCGAACCCGAGATCCCCGCCTGCGAGACGATGAGCGCATTTTCCCCCACGACCACGTTGTGCGCGATCTGCACGAGATTGTCGATTTTTGAGCCTTTTTTGATCCAGGTTTTTTGGAAACGGCCGCGGTCCACGCACGTGTTGGCGCCGATCTCGACGTCATCTTCGATCACGACGGAACCGATCTGCGGGATCTTCACGTGCTCGTCCCCGACCGTCTCGTAGCCAAAACCGTCACTGCCGATCACGACCCCGCTGTGAAGGATCACGTTGTCGCCGATCAGGGTTTCCTCGCGGATGGACACCTGAGGATAGATGGTCGCGTTCCGGCCGATGCGGGTGTTGCGTCCGATATAAACCTGCGTGCCGATCGATCCCCCGTCGCCGATTTCAACCCCCTCTTCGATCACCGCGTGCGGGCCGACGGCGACGCCTTTTCCCAATTTTACGCCCTTTTCAATGACGGCCGTGCGGTGGACCCCCTTGGCCTTCGCCGATTTCCCCGAGGAGGCAAAAAAATCGACCACTTGGGTGAAAGCCCGTGAAGGGTTTTGCGTGCGGATAAGCGGTTTTTGTGAAGAGTGGATATCGCGGGAAGTAATGACCGCCGCGGCGCGGGTCTGGTCTAAAAATGGCAGGTACTTCGAATTGGATAGAAACGTGACTTCGTTTTCTTGGGCTTCTTTTATTCCCGCGACACCGGTGACGACGAGCCCGGGATCGCCGATGAGCTCTCCCCCTACAAGTTTCGCGATGTCTTGTAGCTTTAGGCTTTTCCGGTCTCCCCTATTTTTTCTTTGCGGTGTAGGAGTCATTCAAAACCTTGATCACCTGCGGCGTCAGGTCGTTCCCTTCGCTCTTGTAAACCAGCACGCGGTCGTTGAAAATAAATGAATAACCCTGGGATTTGCCGAAGCCGTCTATCACGGTCTCGATCTCTTTCAAAATGTCCCGGACGATCCCGTCTCTCTCTTTCCGGAGCGCGTCGCGTGTGGCGCGGTCAAACTCCTGAAGTGATTTGATCCTCTCGTCGATGACCGCCTGTTTTTCGTCCTTGGCCTTCGCGGATAGAAGCTCGGCCTCGTCGCGCAGTTTTTTGATCTCGCTCACCATCTTGTCCCGATCGCCCTGCTTCGCCGTCCCTTTCGCTTCGAGTGACTTGTCGAAATCTTTCGTTTTCAGGTATTCGTCGAAAACCCTCGCCAGGTCCACGTAACCGATCTTGAGTTCCTGAGCGAAAGCGGACGGGACCTGCGACAGGCCCATCGCGGCGAAGACAAACACGGCCGAGGCGAATGACACGATCTTTTTCATTTCTAATGCTCCTTTTTTAAAATCCCTGACTGATATTAAAATAAAATCTCAATTTTTTCTTGTCGTTCTCCACGTCATCGAGCGGGTAACCCGCGTCGAGCCGAACGGGGCCGATCGGAGTCTTGATCAGCACCCCCATGCCGATCCCCGAGACCACGCCGCCCGATCCAAAATTCTGGACTTGATCAAACACGTTGCCCGTGTCAAAAAACACCGCGCCCTTGATCAGATCCGGATAGATCGGAAAACTTTCTTCGACGTTGGCGATCCAGTATCCCTCGCCGCCGGTGGGCTCGAGATTCCCGGTGTCGCGCGGACCCACGCGGCGCTCGCGGTAGCCGCGGATCGTGTTGGCGCCGCCCGCGTAAAACCGCTCGTAGATCGGCACGCGCGGAGAGCCTGAAATTTCATCAACGATGCCCCCACGGAGTTTGAGCTCCAGAACCATGTCCCAGAAATTTTCAAAGTACGTGCTGCCAATGCCGGAGAGACGGTAAAAATCCTTGTCACCGGCAAGCGGTCCCCCGGCCAATTCCGCCGTGCCGGAAAGGAGGTACCCGGTGGTTGGGTTGTACACATTGTCCCGCTGGTCGTGGCTGAGCGTCAGCGCGAGGCTGGACGTGGTGTTTTTTCCCTCTTCATCCTTCAGGGCCTGCGAGGCGCTGGTGGGGATGTCGGAAATTTTCACCTGCTCGAGCTTGTACACCGCCAGTCCCTTGTCATACTCGCTAAACTCTTTTCCCAGCCGGATATCACCGCCGGTTTTCTGCTGGTCAAAGAAATAACCCGCGGTCCCGGAACGGTTAAATTCCTTTCGGTAAAGGTCAAAGCCCAGAGAATAGGGGTGGCCAAACGCCCACGGCTCGGTGAAACTGAGCTCCGCGTTCTGCCGGACACTGCCGAGCTCAAACCGCAGGCCAAAATCCTGCCCCGCGCCGGTGAATGTCTTCCAATTCTGCCAGTCAAAGTTTTTCTGCCGGATCTGCGCGAATCCCACCACCGCGTCCACCGAGCTGTACCCGCCGCCGAAGCTGAACTCGCCGGTCTTGGCCTCTTTGACCGATACGAGGAGGTCACGCGCGTTCGGCAGGGGACCCGGTTCGGTGTCAAAACGCACGTCGTCAAAAAATCCCAGATTGTAAAGGCGTTCCTTGGAGCGCTTGAGCTTGGCGCCGCTGAAGGATTCGCCCGGATAGGCGCGTAGTTCGCGGCGGATCACGATGTCCTTGGTTTTGGTGTTGCCCTGGATCTTCACCTTTCCGACGTAGGTGAGCTCGTTCTCCACAATCGTGTAGGTCAGATCCACGCGGTCGGTGGTTTCGTTGTAGACGGATTCGGAACGGATCTGCGAGGACAGATACCCTTTCTCGAAATAAAGGTCCTGAATATTCCCCACGTCTATCCGGAGTCCCCGGCGGGAAAAGGGTTTTTGGCTGGTCATCTTGACGGCCTTTAAAATGTCCGCCGAAGAAAGGATGGCGTTTCCCTTTAATTCAATGCCGCCGACGATGTATTTTTTTCCTTCCTTCACGATGACTTTCAAAATAATGTCGCCGCTGCCTTTGACCGGTTCGGTCTCGGTGGTCACCTCCACGTCGCTGTAGCCGGCCTCGTCGTAAAGCGCTTTCACGCGCTCAACGTCCTCGAGGAGGTCATCTTCCTTTAAGTAACCGGAATGGAAAAACCCCCACCAGGAAAGCATCTTGGTTTTCATCACTTTCCGGATCTGGCCCGAGTCGATCGCGTGATTGCCCTCGACGCGGATGTCGCGGATGCGGACATTGACTCCCTCGTCCACGAGTACCTTCAAAACCGCCTGGTTGGTGTCGGGATTCACCTCGAGCGCGCTGTCGACGCGCGCGCCCGAAAAACCCTTCTTTTCGTAAAGCGCCCGCACGGCCTCGAGGTCGTCGTGGACCCTTTTCTGGTCCACAAAATCGCCGATCACCGACTGCATTTCCTTTTTGATCTGCTCTTTGTTCAGCTTGTGATTGCCTTCGATGGCGATTTTGGAGAGAACGGGTTTTTCGACGACGAGGAAAACGACCTTCACCCCGCCCTCAAAATCCTCCTGCTCGATGCGCACGTCCGTGAAAAATCCCAGGCCATAAAGCCGCTTCAGATCTTCATTGAGCACGGTCGAAGACAGGGGCTGGCCGATCTGGGTTTTGACCTTCGCGAGAACCGTGAGCGAGGAGACGGTTTTATTGCCTCTCACGTCGACGGCCTTGACAACCTTGGCGGCGTCTTCGGCGCGGAGGAAGGACGGAAAAGAGAAATAAAAGCCCAAAAGAAGGACGGATAAAAAAAGAATTTTGCGGGTCATGATGAAGGTTTACTTTAACACAGCCGGTTTAATTAATAAATTAAAATTCTACGCCATTTCCTCGCGGCGGACCAGTTCCATATTCTCAAAACGCGTGTATTCGTGAATGAAGGTCAGTTTCAAATTCCCGACCGGGCCGTTTCGCTGTTTGGCGATCATGATGTCGGCCTTCCCGCGGTTTTCCTCGCTGGGGTTGTAATATTCCTCTCGCAAAAGCAAAACCACCACGTCCGCGTCCTGTTCAATCGCGCCCGATTCGCGAAGATCCGAAAGCTGGGGCCGGTGATCCACGCGCGACTCGACCGCGCGCGACAGCTGGCTCACCGCGATGACGGGAATGTTCAGCTCGCGCGCCAGTTCCTTAAGCGACCGGGAAATTTCGGAAATTTCCTGCTGGCGGCTTTCACTGCCGGCACTGCCCTGCATGAGCTGAAGATAATCCAGGATCAAAAGTTTGATGTCAAACTGGGATTTGAGGCGCCGCGCCTTGGCCTTGAGCTCGAGGACGCTGATGCCCGGCGTGTCGTCGATGTAGATCGGCGCCTCCGAAAGTTTGGCCGCGGCACTGGTCAGATTCGGCCAATCCGACTGCGCGAGAAATCCGGTCCGGACTTTATGCGCGTTCACCCGCGCGCGCGAGCAAAGCATTCTTTGAATGAGCTGTTCTTTTGACATTTCGAGGCTGAAAATCGCCACGGGAATTTTGAGCGTCACGCCGGCGTGTTCGGCCACACAGGTGACGAAGGCGCTCTTCCCCATCGACGGGCGAGCGGCCACGACGATGAGGTCCGAGGCCTGGAGGCCCGCGGTCTGCGTGTCAAATTCGTGAAAACCCGTCGCGATGCCGGTGATGTGTTCCTTGCGCTGGTAAAGCCGGTCGATCACCTCGATCTGGTTGCGCACGATGTCTTTCAGGGGAACGACGCCGCCCGTGAATTTTTGATTGGAGATGTCAAAGATGAGTTTTTCCGCGCGGTCCAAAAGCGTGTCCACGTCATGCGAGGCGTCGTAGCTGTCGGTCACGATCTGCGTGGCGTGGCTGATGAGGTGGCGCAGGATGTATTTTTCTTTGACGATCTTCGCGTAATGCGTGATGTTGGCGGCCGTGGGCACGACCGTGGTCAGGTACGCCAGATAATCCGCGCCGCCCACTTCCTCGAGGCCGCCTTCCTTTAGGAGGACGTCGGTGAGGGTCACCAGGTCCACGGCTTTATTTTCGTTGAAAAGATGGATGATGCCCTGAAAGATTTTTCGGTGGGCGTCTTTGTAAAACGACTCGGGGCTTAAAAGCTCGATGGCCTGCGGGACTGCGTCTTCCTCGATCAACACCGATCCGAGGACCGCGGTCTCGGCGTCGAGACTCTGCGGGGGAAGTTTTTCTTTCTGAAGAAACGCTTCGAGATTTCTCATCACTCTAATTTTTTTTCTTCACCACTGACAATTTCAATACGGCGCTCACCTCGGGGTAGAGTTTCACCGATACAGTGTGCATCCCCAGTTTCCGGATCGGCTCTTCGAGCTGGATCGATTTCTTGTCTATTTTAATCCCTTGAGCGGCCAATTGTTGAGCGATTTCTTGGGTGGTCACCGCTCCGAAAAGTTTATCTCCCTCGCCGGCGAGCACCTCCACGCTGAGCGGATTTTTTTCCAGTTTCTCCGCGACGGCGCGGGCCTCGGCGATTTCCGCGGCCTCGCGTTTTTGGCGGCGGCTTTTTTCTTCGTTAAAACGTTTTAAATTGGAAGGGGTCGCCGGCACCGCTTTCCCGCGCGGCACGAGGTAATTCCGCGCGTGACCGTCGGCGACTTTGATCAACTCTCCGCGGCGGCCGAGTTTCGGATCGTCCTGAGTCAGAATAACCTCAATATCCACTATCTACCATCCACGATCCACCATCCGTTCTTATTCCGCGACGTACGGCAAAAGGGCCAGGTGCCGCGCGCGCTTGATCTGGCGCGTCAGGTACCGCTGGGCCTTGGCGCCGGCGCCGGAGATGCGGCTGGGGATGATCTTCCCTCTTTCCGTGACGAAGTAGCGCAGGCGGCTGATGTCCTTGTAATCGATGGTGGCGATCTCTTCGGGTTTGAATTTGCAGACTTTTTTCTTGATGAATTTCTTTTTCTTCAGGTCGTCTTTCTTTTTTTTCATTCTCTTTTTTTCGAACACGGATCTCTCCTTGGATTAATCAATCATTAAAAAATTAAAACGGCGCCTCTTCGGAGGATTTGGCTCCCGCTTCGGGGGCCTCTTCCAACTGGATCTCCGGCATTTCCTCGCGCGGGGCCTGCGCGGAGATGTCCGGCGCGTCCCCCCGGTCCTTGGTTTGGCCCGCGCCGCGCAAAAATTGCACGCTCTGCGCGATCACCTCGAGCGTGCTGCGCTTCTGGCCGTCGGGGCCGTCCCAACTGCGGCTCTGGAGGCGCCCCTCGACGAACGCGGGAGAGCCCTTTTTCATATATTCCCCGCAAGTTTCGGCCATGCGGCCCCACACCACGACGCGGACAAAACTGACTTCCTCTTTTTTCTCGCCGGTCTGAAGTTTGTAAACGCGGTTCATTGCCAGCGTAAAACTCGCCACCGCCGAGCCGCTCGGGATGTACCGGAGCTCGGGGTCCCGCGTCAGGTTTCCGATGAGCAACACTTTATTGAGATTGGCCATGTGAAGCGTCCTCCTTTAGAGCGCGTCCTTGTTCACCAAGAGAAAACGGAGCAGCCCGTCGTTCAGCCGCAGGGACTGCTCGAGTTTCTTGGTCTGATTGGAATCCATCTGAAAATTGAAAAGCACGTAGTGGCCTTCATGCTTTTTTTTGATCTTGTAGGCCAGCCGGCGCTTGCCCCATTCCTGCAGGCCGTCGACATGCCCGCCGTTTTTGGAAATGAGTTCCTGCACCTGCGCGACCAACGATTTTGAGGCCTCGCCCGACAGATCGGGACTCAGGATGAAAACGCCTTCGTAATTTCTCATGAAAAGGACTCTCCTTATTCTTTTTCCTTCACCGATTGCAATTGACTCAAACGCTTCATCGCCGCGTCCCAACCGTCTTTCGCCCAGCTTTCGCAAACCGACGCGGCGTTTTTCACGATCCCCGGCAGTTCTTTTTTTTCGCCGGCGTCAAAACCTTCGAGCACGAAAGGGACGAGGTCCTTCGGCATGCGTTCATTTTTCACGCCGAGGCGCAGGCGCGCGAACGCCTCGGACCCGAGCGACTCGATCACCGACAAAAGCCCGTGATGCCCGCCCGCGCCCCCCGACGCGCGGAGCCGCATCTTTCCGAACGCGAGATTCACGTCGTCGCAGACCACGAGAAGGTCTTTCAGGTCCGGCTTTTTCCGTTCGACGATCTCGCGGACCGCGCGGCCGGTGTCGTTGACAAAGGTGCCGGGCCTCACAAGCACCGTGTCTTTGGGCCCGAGTTTTTTCAGTTCATCGAGGACCCGGAAACCGATATTGTGACGCGTCTTCTCGTACTTTTTACCGGGATTGCCGATGCCAATGATAAACTTCAAGAGAAAAAACCCACGAGAAAACGGCTACCAGGATACCAGGAGACCGGGGCGCAGGACATCAGGAGACCAGATTATCAGGAATGTTTTGTCCCTGATACCCTGATCATCTGATACCCTGCCTCCTGATAACCTGATCATCTGATTCCCGCCCTTATGTTTGTTTCTTCTCCGCTTTGGGCTCTTCCTTTGGCTTCTCCGCGGCGGGAGCGCCCTCCTCTTCCTTCTTCTCGCGGATCACTTCGACTTCCGGCGTCTCGGCGGCGGCTTCCTCCGCTTTTTCTTCGATGTGGACCTGGACCTGGAACAAAAGCGCTTCGGGGTCGTTCAAAACTTTGAGCGTCTCCGGCAGGCGCAGGTCCTTCACGTGGATGGACTGATTGAGCTTGAGCCCGGAGACGTCGACATCGATGTGTTTGGGGATGTCCGTCGGCAGGCACTGGATTTTAAGCTCGCGCAGGGGATGATCCAAAACGCCGCCTTCCTGTTTCACGCCGGCCGGCTCGCCCACCGCGCGGACCTCGACTTCGAGGGTGATCTTTTCCGTGAGCGAAATTTCGTTGAAATCGACGTGCAGGATCCCGCGCGTCACCGGATGATGCTGGACTTCCTTGATGAGGACGGTGCGCGATTTCTTGGCGTTCTCAACGGATAAATGGATCAATAAATTTTCGGCGCCGGCGCCGCGGATGATTTTTGAAATTTCCCTTTCCGACAACGCCACCGAAACCGGCTCTTCGCCGCGGTGATACACCGTGCCCGGCACCGTGCCCTGCCCGCGGAGTTTTTTAACCGCCTGCTTGCCTTTGTCCTGTCTCACCGTCGCTTTTAATTTGATCTGTTCCATTTCTTTTCCTTTTTCTGTGTCAATTGAATAAACTGCTCACCGATTCTTCGTCGTGAATTCTCCGGATCGCCTCTCCCAGAAGCGGCGCCACGGACAACACTTTAAAAATGGGGTCTTTTTTATCCCCGAGCGGAATGCTGTCGGACACGATGAATTCCTCGATCACCGATTTTTTAATCCGCTCGATTGCCGGGCCCGACAACACCGCGTGCGAAACCGCCGCGAAGATCCTGAGGGCGCCCGCTTTTTTGATCGCCGCGGCCGCCTCGCAGATGGAGCTGGCGGTCGCCACGAGGTCGTCGATGATCACGATATTTTTCTTTTTCACGTCGCCCAAAATGTTCATCGCCTCGATGCTGCGGTCGTCGATGCGCCGTTTGTCGACGATCGCCAGATTCGCGTTCAGCCGTTTGGCGTACGCGCGCGCCATCTTGATCCCGCCCACGTCGGGCGAGGCGACGACGAGATTTTTTATTTTTTTCTTCTCAAAATAATCCATCACCGTGTTCACCGCGAACAGGTGATCCATCGGGATGTCGAAAAATCCCTGGATTTGGCTGGCGTGCAGATCCATCGTGAGGATCCGGTCGGCGCCGGCCGTCGTCAAAAGGTTTGCGACAAGCTTCGCGGTGATCGGCACCCGCGGCTGGTCTTTGCGGTCCTGGCGCGCGTAGCCGAAATACGGGATCACCGCCGTGATGCGCCGCGCCGAGGCGCGCCTCATCGCGTCGATGAGGATGAGAAGCTCCATCAGGTTGTTGTTCGTCGGCGGACAGGTGGGCTGGACGATGAACACGTCGCGGCCCCGCACGTCCTCGTTGATCTTGACGCGGATCTCGCCCTCGCTGAACGTCGACACGAGCGCGTCGCCGAGCGGCGTTTTTAAAACCTTCGCGATCTTTTGGGCCAGTTCCGGATTCGCGTTTCCCGAAAATATTTTAAGTTCGCCGTTATGCACGCTTCTCTCCCAGCTTCTAGCTTCTAACTTTTAACTTTCTCGCCGGCACTCCCACAACCACCACACGGTCCGGCACGTTTTTTCCCTTCGTGACCACCGCCCCCGCGCCGGTCTTGGCGGAGCGGCCCACCGTCACCGGCGCCACGAGCACCGTGCCGCTTCCGATTTCGGCGCCGTCCTTGATGACGGTTTTGTGTTTTTTCCGGCCGTCGTAATTGGCGGTGATCGTGCCCGCGCCGATATTGACCGACGAACCGATCGCGGCGTCGCCCACGTAGCTCAAATGTTTCACAAGCGTCTTTTTGCCGATCACCGAGCGCGTCACTTCCACGAAATTTCCGATCACGCTTCCGTCGCCGATCCGCGAGCCGCCGCGGACGCGCGCGAACGGGCCGATCACGCAGTTTTTGCCGATCACCGAACCTTCCTCGATCACCACGTGCGGTAAAACGACCGTGCCCGCGCCGATCACCACACCCTCGTCGATCCATGTGGTCTTTGGGTCGCGGATCCGCACCCCGTTTTCGATGTGTCTATTCAAAATTTTTTGTTCCATCATCGCCTCGATCCGGACCAGGTCGCTTGGCGTGTTCACCCCGAGTGTTTCTTCCCGGTCGGAGGCGACCACCGCGCGCACCTTCCCGTTTTTAGCCAAAATTCCGACCGCGTCCGTCAAATAATATTCATGCTTCGCGGCATTGACCGAAACCTCGCCCAGCGCCCGGAAAAGCGGGGCGGCCTTAAACACATAACAGCCGACGTTGATCTCGCGGATCTTTTTTTCTTCGGCGGAGGCGTCGTTTTCTTCGATGATCTTTCGCACCGAGCCGTCCGCGGCCCTTTGAATCCGCCCATACCCCAAGGGATTTTCGCTCTCCACCGCCAAAAGCGTGCAATCCGTCCCGTGCCGGCCGTGATCCGCGACGAGCTCTCCCAGGGTCTTCGCGGTAACCAGAGGCGTGTCGCAGTACAAAACAAGCACCGAACCGTCAAATCCGGAGAGCGCCGCGCGGGCCTGACTCACGGCATGCCCGCTGCCGAGCTGTTTTTTTTGATGGACAAGGGCCGTCGAGCCGTTCAAAAAATTCCTCACTTCGCCGATCCGGTGGCCCGCGACCACCACGGTTTTTCGCGCGCCAAACGCGCGCGCGGCGTTCAAAAGAAATTCCACCATCGGCCGCCCGCAGATCGGTTCGAGCGCCTTGGGGCCGTCCGACTTGAGACGCGCGCCGCGCCCCGCGGCCAAAATGACCGCCGCCAGCGGTGAGCGCGGTCGAACCGCCAGCCTAGGCGATCTTTTTCTCTTCAACTTTTTTTTCAATGAACAAAGGCTTCTGCCGTCCGAGAACGACGGGGCCGTCGATCACGCATTCGGCGATCCCCTCCATCGACGGCAGGTCGTACATCACGTCGAGCATCAGCGTCTCCAGGATCGCGCGCAGGCCCCGCGCGCCCGTTTTCTTTTTCATCGCCTCGCGGACGATTTCCAAGAGCGCCTCGTCGGTGAAAGTGAGCCGCACGCCCTCCATTTCAAAAAATTTCTGAAATTGCCGGACGAGCGCGTTTTTTGGCTTCACCAAAATGTCCAGAAGGTCTTTTTCACCGAGCGGCCGGAGCGCGGCGATGACCGGAAACCGGCCGACGAATTCCGGGATCATTCCAAACTGCACGAGGTCCTCGGTCTGGACCAGATCCGTGAGAAATCGGCCGGGTCCGACGGCCGGCGCGGGCCCGTGATGGGCCGAAAAACCGATACTGCGCTTGCCGAGCCTTTTTTCAATGATTTGATCGAGGTGACTGAAGGTCCCGCCGCAGATGAAGAGGATGTGGGTCGTGTCCACCTGGACGGTTTCGGTCTGGGGGTGTTTGCGTCCGCCCTGGGGCGGGACGCTGGCCTTGGTGCCTTCCAAAATTTTTAAAAGCGCCTGCTGGACGCCTTCGCCCGAGACGTCGCGCGTGATGGAGACATTGTCGGAAGTTTTGCCGATCTTGTCGATCTCATCAATGTAAACAATGCCGGCCTGCGCGCGCTCGACGCTGTGCTGGGCATCCTGGAGGAGTCGGACGATCACGTTCTCGACGTCCTCCCCGACGTAACCGGCTTGGGTGAGCGTCGTCGCGTCGCAGATCGCGAACGGCACCTTTAAAATCCGCGCGAGTGTGCGCGCCAAAAGCGTTTTTCCGGAGCCCGTGGGGCCGATCAAAAGGACGTTTGATTTTTCAAGCTCCACGTCGCGCGCGTCGACGGGCGAAAACACACGCTTGTAGTGATTGTACACGCTCACCGAAAGCTGTTTTTTGGTCTGGTCCTGGCCGATGACGTATTCATCGAGAATTTTTTTGATTTCGGCGGGCTTGGGCAGGTTCACGACCGGCTCGGGGGCTTTTTTGGCGCCGTCTTTTTCGCGGGAGATCACCTGACCGCAAAATTTGACGCATTCCTCGCAGATAAAAACGTCCGGCCCCGAAAAAAGCTTCTCATCGCTTTTCACGAGCTTCTGGCAGAACGAACACTTTTGAATCGTCGGTTTCATTAGTTTTTATCTTTAATGACTAAAATCTGTTTTTTTAAAATGGGTAATTTATGCCTGACAATGTCCCACACTACTTCCAAATCAATCCCGAAATATTCATGGGCCAAAATGTCTCTCAGACCGCCGATTTTTCTCCACTCCACCTCGGGATGTTTCTTCCGGGTCTGTTGGGGAATGTTTTTCGACGCTTCGCCCAAAATCTCGAGATTACGAACAACCCCGTCAATAACCAATTCGTCTCTTTTTAACTGCCGGAGGGTCTTGCCTCCAGTATATTTTTCAATCCGTTGGATGGCCTCCAGCATGTCATCCAAATATAAATCATGATCACGCATACTGAACTTCGGACAGCACCTGTTTTTTGATTTTCTGTTTCAGGGCCTCCTTGATGACCAGGTCGACTTTCCTGTGAAAAACCTTCTCCAAATAAAATTTAAGCCCGATATAGTTGTCAAACGTCTTTGTGCCTTTGTTGAATTCCACGATCACGTCAATATCGCTCCCGGGACGCTGATCCGAGTGAGAAAATGAACCAAAAATGCCCATTTTTTTGACGCCAAAAGCCCCGATTTCTTCAGAGCATTGTTTTATCGTTTTTAATATTTTATCTTTTGTAAGCATTTTCGCTTGTTCCTTGTAAATGCAAAGAAGAACTGCCCCGCTAGGATTCGAACCTAGACAATCGCCTCCAAAGGGCGGTGTGCTACCATTACACCACAGGGCAATGCGTCAGTAAGTTGATGTTACAAACACCTGCCACCCTTTGCGTTTTCTAAAAAAACGAGAGGCTCGAAACGCGGCGGCCATGGAACCGAAAACTCCAAAAACCGAAGAACCACTGCCGGACATGAGGCTGGCCATGGCGCCCTGGTTTTTCAAACTTTCCTTTATTTCAAAAATTGTCTTAACTCTTTTATTAAGAGAGAGTTCCAGACTATTGGCCAAGAGTTTGGAGAGCGTCCCCACATCACCCTTTTGAATAGAATGGAGGAGCATTTTAGCATCGGGTTTTTGGGGTGTCAAGTGCCGCGTCTTTAAGGCCCCGTATGCCGCTTTCGTGGAAATCCCGAATGGCGGTTTCACCAGACAATGCCAAATCCGCCGGCCATGCGCGGGGATGCGTTTTAAAATTTCCCCCCTCCCCCGGCCGAGCGCGAAGGAAGTCTCGAGCACAAAAAAAGGAACGTCACTGCCCAGCTCGAAAGCCAGTTCCCGAAGTTTCTTTTTTGAAAGATGAAGCCGCCAAAGACGGTTCAGGCCCAAAAGCACGGCCGCCGCGTCGCTCGAGCCGCCGCCAAGGCCCGCCGCGACGGGGATTTTTTTTTCAAGTTTAATGAAAACGCCTTTTCGGACGCCGGTGTGTGCGCGCAAAAGCGCGGCCGCGCGAAAGGCGAGATTTTCCGGGCCGCTTGGAATTTTGGGATCGGAGCATTCGAGTTTGATCCCGGATTTCCGCGGCGAAAGGGTGAGGGTGTCGCAAAGCGACACGCGTTCAAAGAGGGTTTCGATCTCGTGGGTGCCGTCCGGCCGCCGGCGTCTCACGTTTAAAAAGAGGTTGATCTTTGCCGGGGCCCGGATTTTCAATTCTTCTCGGCCGCGGCCTCGGTGGCGGACGGGGAGACGCCAAAAAGTTTAAAGGCGTCCCGGACCGACTGCGATTCGGTGAGGTACCGGTCGAGAATTTCCTGATCGGTGATCCGCTTGGCCTGATAATTCAGAACCGTCTCTTTGTCCAGAGTGAGTTTTTGCCGGTTCAGGTAATCCTGGATTTCGATCGCGCCGTAGTCCGTAAACCCGTAATCCTTCAGAACGCCCGAGGCCGTGTGAAAAATGTCGAGCATGGTTTTGTGCGGATTCTCCTCCTGCAGGGACAGGGTCGAAAAACGGAACACGCGCTCTCCATGAGAGGCGTCGAACGATCCCTCGATCAATACAAACCGGCTGCTTGTCTCCTCGGCGTCCTCGCGGGATTCCCTGGCAAAACCCAGCCGCACGCGCTGGGCGATCTGTTCGGCCAAAAAATCTTCAAGCTTCACTTCCTTCAAAATAAAATTGCCGTTTCCGCGCCCGACCGGCCGGTACTTGCCCTGGCGGAACACGGTGCGGTTGATGGATTCCTCGATCCCGATCGCGTCGGCGTTCGCGCGTTTGGTGTCGTCGAGAGACCGGAGGATCACCAGTTCATTCAGATACTTTCGGTCGCGCACGATCACTTCGCAGAAATCGATCGCCAGGTCCGTCGAGAGCGCCACGCGCGTCACCGCCTGCATCACCTGCCCCATTTTTTCGTGGACCGCGCGCGGAATCTGGCCCTTGGCGTCGAGGAGGTCGTTGATGGACAAAAGCGCCCCGACGGTTTTGCCCGCCACTCGCGCTTTGACGGCAAGATTATTTTCCTTTAGACAAATGTCCTGAATCGACTGGGGAACGGTGTTCGCGGGGTAGGTGTAATCCGGGCCGCAACCGGAGACAAAAAACGCGCCCGCGAGAAATGACCGCAAAAGAAAAAGGCGCGTTTTTGAACAAAAATTACTTATTGGGACCGCCCTTGGGAACGTATTTCGACGCGACGCGGGGATTGGATTTCCCGTATTCCTTGAAGATCGCTTCGATCTCGTCATAATCCAGCTCTTTTTTCTCAATGAGTTCCTGCGCGAACCGATCAAAGATCACGTGTTCTTTTTTGAGGAGATCCTCGACCTGCCTCATGCAGGACTGGATGATCTCGTGCGTCTCCGCGTTCAGTTTGTCCTTCACACTGCCCGAGAGCTGATCGGCCGGAATGCTCGTGTAGTCTCCGAGCGACTCGGTCTTGCCCATGCCGAGGCTCCACACCATGTAATGCGCGAGTCTCATCGCGTGCTGGAAGTCGCTCGAGACACCGCTCGAGGTCACGCCGAATTTCACCTTTTCGGCCACGTAACCGGCGATGAGGACGCAGATCTGCGCGACAAACCAGTCGCGGTTGCGGAACATCTCGTCCTCTTTCGGCAGGGAATACGTCACCCCGCCCGCGGGACCCCGCGGGATGATCGACGCCTTGAAGACATCGTCGGTCGGATGCATGAGATAGGTCACGATCACGTGCCCCGTTTCGTGGTAGGCGGTGATCTGCATTTCTTTTTCGCTGACTTTGCGGTTTTTCTTTAACCCCAGATCGATGCGTTCCATCGCTTCGGAGAGATGCTGGGCCAAGACCTTGTCCTGCTTCGAGCGCGTGGCGATGAGGGCGGCTTCTTTGGTGATATTGGCGATGTCCGCGGGGCTTTTGCGGACGGCCTTTCGCGCGAAACGCGCGACATCGATCGATTCGTCAAATTTGATCTTGGATAAATAATAATGGAAAAGCGCCTCGCGCTCCTCGAGGTCCGGACGGTCCACGAAAATTTTACGGTCGAACCGGCCGGGACGCAGGAGCGCCTCGTCCAGCGTGTCCTCGGCGGCGTTCGTGGCGCCGATCACGATCACGTTTTCGTCTTTTTCTTTCAGGCCGTCCATCTCGGCGAGCAATTGGTTCTGGGTGGAGTTGGTTTCTTCGGTCCCGCCGAACGCGGAAAAAACGCGCTTGCGGCCGACCGCGTCGATTTCATCGAGGAACACGATGCACCCGCCCTCGGCATAGGCCAGGCGGCGCGCCTTTTGAAAAAGCTGTCTCACGCGCGAGGCGCCGACGCCGACAAACACCTCCACAAACTCCGAACCCGACATGGAAATGAAGGGGATCCCCGCCTCGGTCGCGACTGCCTTCGCCAGATACGTCTTCCCGCATCCGGGAGGGCCCATCATGAGCATCCCGCGGATGATGTTGCCGCCGATTTTTTTGATGCGCGCGCGGTCTTGAATGAGTTCGACGAGCTCCCGCGCCTCCATCTTCGCGGCCTCCATGCCGATGACGTCCTTCCAATGGATATTGACGCCCTCGCTTTTGACCTGCCTTTTCTTCAGTTTTTGAAGGCCGCCCTGAAGCACCCAGGCGTAGAGCACGACGAAAATGACGGCACTAATGGTCGCCTGGAGTCCCATCGTCGACAGCCAGGCCACCATGTACGAACGCTGGTACGAATCAATGGAGCGCAGGGCCGCGACCGGGATCCAGAAAATGAAGACGACCCAGGCGACCACCACGATCTTGACCCAGTGATTCCACCAAAATAATTTTAACTTTCTCCAGAACATTTTACCGCTCTCTTTTCTTATGCCTGTCGCGACGCCGTCTCTTTTTCCTTTTATGGACGGCCATCTTGTGGCGCTTTCGTTTTCGACCGCAAGGCATGCGTCAGTCTCCTCTTAGTAAATCACTTTATTGAGCGGATACTCAATGATCCCCTCGGCGCCCGCTTCCTTCAGCTTCGGAATGAGCTCGCGGACCACTTTTTCATCAATGATCGTGTCCACGTCAAACCACCCTTTTTGCGCCAAATTGGAAACAGTGGGATTTTTCATCGCCGGCAAAAGGGAAACCACTTTTTTCAAATTTTCTTCGTTCACGTTCATCTTGAGGCCGACCTTGGCCTCCGCGTGAATGGCGCCCTCGAGCAGCATCGCGATGTGTTGCATCTTCTCTTTTTTCTTCGCGTCTGTCCATGCTTTTTTATTGGCGACGAACTGCGTGGTCGAGCGGCAGAGCGTCTCGACGATCCTTAAATTGTTCGCGCGGAGCGATGAACCGGTCTCCGTGAGCTCGACGATCGCGTCGACGAGGCCCGACCCGACCTTCACCTCGGTGGCCCCCCAGCTAAACTCGACGTCGGCCTCGACGCCGCGCTCCTTCAAATATTTCTCGGTGAAACCTTTGAGCTCCGTCGCGATCCGCTTGCCTTTCAGGTCCTTCACCGCCCGGATCGGCGAATCATTCGGCACCGCCAGCACCCAGCGCACGGGATTGGTGCCGGTCTTCGCGTACACCAGTTCCTTCACGCGCACGACGTCGGAGCCGTTTTCCTGGATCCAGTCCTCGCCCGTGATCCCGCAGTCGAGCGCCCCGTCCTCGACGTAGCGCGACATCTCCTGCGCGCGGATGAGGACGCACTCGATCTGGTCGTCGTCGATATAAGGAAAGTACGAGCGGGAACCCACCGTGATGTTGAAACCCGCCTTCTTGAACATCTTAAAGGTGGATTCCTGCAAACTGCCTTTCGGCAGGCCTAATTTTAATTTTCCCGATTGAGCCAATGAATGAATCCCCTCATGAATTCCCTTAAAGAGCGAAAAATCCCGCCCTTTCTTCCTCTTTCAGGCGGGATTGGCAGAGTATAACACAGCCAAAAGCGGGATGTCAATTTTACCCCGCTTGCATTTTCACCCTCCCTTCCTTATAATGCCCTTCTTATGCTCAAATTCCTCCGCGCCAAGAAGGTTCAACACCGGATCTACCTCATTCTCGCGGCGGTCATCATTCCCCCGTTTCTTTTCTGGGGGGTCACCGTGTCCCAAAAGGAAGGCAAAAACCCGTCGTCGCTGGGCCTCATCGACGGCCGTCCGGTTTCCGTTCAGGACTACCTCGGCAGTTACAAGGCCGTTCAGCGCCAGGCGACGTTCCTTTTCGGAGAGAGGCTCAAATCCCTCCAAAACCGGATCAATTTCAAAGGCGAGGCCTGGGACCGGCTACTTTTGGTTCACGAGGCCAAAAAAGAAAACATCCGCGTCTCCGACGAGGAGGTGGTGGACTGGATCGGCCGCCAGCCGGTTTTTCTGAGCAAGGGCCGCTTCGACGACCGGTACTACCAACTGTACGTGGACCGCGCCCTGCGCATGAGCGCGCGTGATTTCGAGGAAGAGATCCGCCAGACGCTCCTCATTCAAAAACTCCAGGAAAAAGTGCGCTCCACGGCCACGCTGTCCGATGAGGAATTGAAGGATCTCTACCGCCGCAAAAAGGGCGGGCTCGACCTCGTGTACGCGGTCCTCCCCTGGGAATCCGAAAAAGAAAATGTGAAAGCGGACGAGAAATCGCTCGAGGCCCGCTTCGCCGCGGCGCCGGACAAATGGAAAACTCCGGAGAAAGTGAAGATCCGCTACCTCTTTGTGCCCAAAGAAAACACCGGGGCCGCGGCGATCCGCGACGAGAAGCAGTTGGACCTCGACGCGCTTGCCAAAAAATACGGCCTTTCGGTAAAGGAGACCGCCGCCTTCTCCAAAAACGACGCCGTGCCGGACCTGGGCGGCTATGAGGAACTTTTGAGTTTAAGTTTTCTTCTCAAAACCGGCGAAGAATCCGGCTGGATGTCCGTGGACGAGGGGATGTTCAAATTGAAATCCGCCGGCCGCGAAAGCGCGCGCGATCTGACATTCGAAGAGGCCAAAGAAGACCTGCGCCGCGATTTCGTGAAAGAAAAAGCGACGGCGCTCGCCGTTAAAAAATTGGACGAACTGGCCAGGCCCATGCCGGCCGGAGAAGACTTTGCCGCGTTCTTTAAAAATAAGGGGATCGAAACGAAAACGATCGGGCACTACACCTCCGCGGCGGACCTGGCGCCTCTCGGAAATCCCGAAAGGGCCGAAAAAAATATCTCGAGCTTAAAACAGGGCGAGCGAAGCGCGGCGTTCGCGGTGCCGCAGGGCGCGGCCGTCGTGAAAGTGGTGAAAGAATCCGCGTTTGACGCGAAAAAATTTGAGGAGGAAAGGGACTCCTTCCGGAAAGAGGCCTTGATTCAAAAAGGCCGCGAGGCGATGCAGGCCCTTTTGGAAAAACTGCGGAATGCCCTCAAACTCAACCTGGAAATGATGAAGGACCTTTTTCCCGCCGAAGACGCTAAGCCCTAAACGTCCTCTCCTTCTTTCCCAAAAGTTCCTTTAGTTCCTTCATGAACTGATTGATGTCCTTGAACTGCCGGTACACCGAGGCGAAGCGTACGTACGCGACCTGGTCGAGTTTGTGCAGGTGGTCCATCACCAGCTCCCCGACGACCTGGGCCTTCACTTCCTTGTCGAAACTTTTTTGAAGTTCCTTTTCCACCCGGTCGACGACGGCCTCCACTTTTTCCATCCCGACCGGGCGCTTTTCGCAGGCCTTTAAAATCCCCGAGATGATCTTGTTGCGGTCAAACGGCTCGCGACGGCCGTCTTTTTTCACGACCATGAGCGGGATCTCCTCGATGTACTCGTAGGTCGTGAAGCGCTTCTTGCATTTCAGGCATTCGCGGCGGCGGCGGACACTTTTGTCTTCGTTCGACGAGCGCGAATCGATGACCTTGTCTTCGGTGTGAGAGCAGAACGGGCATTTCATTTTTGGGCCTTTAAGTTTTTTAAAAGTTCGGGGTATAAGGGAAACTGCTCCGCGAGCGCACGGACTTTTTCGCGCACGGCCTCGATCTTCGAGGGATTCGAAAGGTCCGATAAAACGGAATCAATGCATCCGGCGATTTCGCCCATTTCTTTTTCCTTCATGCCCCGTGTCGTGACCGCCGGGGTGCCCAGACGAACGCCGCCGGCCTTGAACGGGCTTTGCGTGTCAAACGGGATCGCGTTTTTGTTCACCGTGATCGCCGCGTGATCGAGCGCTTCGGCGCAGTCCTTGCCGGTGAGGCCCTTTTCATTCACGTCGACGAGCATCAGATGATTGTCCGTGCCGCCCGAGACGAGGCGAAAACCCTTTTGGATGAGCGCGGCGGCCAGGACCTGCGCGTTTTTCACGATTTGATTCTGATAAATTTTGAATCCGGGCTCGAGCGCCTCTTTTAGGGCCACGGCCTTCCCCGCGATCACGTGCATGAGCGGGCCGCCCTGGAGGCCGGGAAAAACTTCGGCGTCGATTTTTTTCGCGAAGTCTTTTTTGCAAAACACGAGTCCGCCGCGCGGGCCGCGGAGCGTTTTGTGCGTGGTTGTGGTGACAAATTCGGCGTGCGGCACGGGACTCGGATGAAGCCCCGCGGCGACGAGACCCGCGATGTGCGCCATGTCGACGAAAAAAAACGCGCCCACCTTGTCGCAAATTTTCCGGAAGCGCGCGAAATCGATGACGCGCGGATAGGCCGAGGCCCCCGCCAGGATCATCCGGGGCCGGTGCTCGAGCGCCAGCGACTCGATCTCGTCGTAATCGATGCGCTCGTCTTTTTTCGAGACGCCGTACGGCACGATCTTGAAAAATTTGCCCGAAAAATTCATGGGGTGCCCGTGCGTCAGGTGCCCGCCGTGGGAGAGATTCATCGCCAGCACCGTGTCGCCGGGCGCGAGGGCCGAAAAATAAACGGCGGCGTTCGCCTGGGAACCCGAATGCGGCTGGACATTCACGTGCTCGGCGCCGAAAAGTTTTTTCGCTCTTTCGATCGCGAGGTCCTCCGCCACGTCCACGTTCTGACAGCCGCCGTACCAGCGCTTGGCGGGATAGCCCTCGGCGTATTTGTTGGTGAGCGACGAGCCCACGGCTTCCATCACCGCGGGGCTTGTGAAATTTTCGCTCGCGATGAGCTCGATATTGTCGTTCTGGCGCTGGGTCTCTTTTAAAATCGCCCTAAAAATTTCCGGATCTTCTTTTGAAAGCGCGCTCACTTTTTCTTTTTTCCCTTTTTAAGGAGACCCACTTTTTTCTCGATTTGCGCGATCTGGCTCACGCGCCGTTTGTGCCGCCCGCCCTCAAACCGGGCCCCCAGCCAGCTTTTTAAGATGGTTTCGGGGTCGTCAAAAAGGTGCTCGGAGCCGAGGACCAGAATATTCGCGTCGTTGTGCTGGCGCGACAGGACTGCGACGTTCTTGTCAAAGCAGATCGCCGCGCGCACGCCGGGAAGTTTATTGGCCACCATCGCCATTCCGTTGCCGCTTTTGCAGATCAGGACCCCGAGGTCCGCTTTTTTTTCGGACACGGCCTTGGCCACCTTGTACGCGTACTTCGGGTAATCGCAGGGCTCGGGTCCGTTCGTCCCGTAGTCCGCCGTCTGATAGCCGGCCTGCGCCAGAAAATCCTTTATCTCGCTTTTTAAACGGAAACCGCCGTGATCCGCGCCGAGCGCTATTTTCATTTCGTGGGCCCTTTCAAATTTTCTTCACCAGGTTCGTGACACAGTCCCGAATCGTCGCGAGCGTGTTTTTGTAAAAATAGTCGGACATCCGGATCGGGTCCGGAATGCCCTCTTTGCCCTCCGAGGAAAACTCCGTCAGGAGAAAAACTTTTTTTTCGGAATCCGGCGCGATCCGCAAGATCCAGTCCTTGTGCATTTTTTCCATCACGAGGATCCTGTCAGCGGCCTTGATCCTCTCGGGCGTGAGCCGCCGCGTGCGGTGACCGGAGACGTCGACCCCTTCCTCTTTCATCGCGCGCACAGTCTCGTCGGTCGGCGGAAATCCGTCCACCGCGGCCACGCCCGCCGATCCGACCGCGAACTCCCCCGCCCGGCCTCCGGCGATTTTTTTAAACAAACCCTCCGCCATGACCGAGCGGCAGCTGTTGCCGGTGCAGACAAAGAGAATGTTTTGCATAAAGAATCAAAAAGGCTATCAGGATATCAGGAGATCAGGAGGTAGAACATCGGGAGACCAGGAGATCAGGAGTTTTCCTGATAACCTGATAGTCTGGTGTCCTGCCCCCTGATGGCCTGATAGCCTGATAGCCGCCTTAACAAGATTCACAAAACCACTCTCTTCTTCAATATTTTCTCTCGATTTTTTTCCCTATAATCTACCAGCGCCTTAGCAAGTTTGGTGTCTTGAAGAGCCAGCATGCGCGCTGCCAAAAAAGCGGCATTGCGAACCCCGCCGGATCCCACCGCAACGGTGGCCACTGGGGTGCCTGCGGGCATTTGCACCGTAGATAAAAGAGAATCCATTCCTTTAAAAGAAGGGCTTTCGATAGGAATTCCGATAACGGGCAGTTCTGTGTGCGCCGCCACAACACCGGCCAAATGCGCCGCGCCGCCCGCCGCGCAAATAAAAACCCGTATCCCGTTTTTCTTCGCCGCTTCCACGTAGCTCACCGTCTCTTTGGGGGTGCGGTGAGCCGAAAGCACGCGAACCTCGTAGCCAAGACCCAATTCTCTCAAAACTTCTCCGCAAGGTTTAAGCTGTTCTGCGTCGGAGTCACTTCCCATCAAAATGGCAACTTGTGGCTTCATGATTTATCCTTTGTTATTTCATCACCCTGACCGCTTTGTGTCCGATGTCTTTCCGGTAAACCATTTTATCAAAAAATATTTTATCCACCGCGGAATAAGTCTTGGACAGCGCCTCGAACATGCTGCGCGCGCAGGCGACGACGTTCAACACGCGCCCGCCAGCCGTCACGAGCCGGCCGCCTTCGATTTTTGTCCCCGCGTGAAAAATGTGGACGTCCGGATTTTCCTTCGCGGTGGAAATCCCCGCTATCTTTTTTCCCATTTCAACCGTCTCGGGATAGCCGTGCGAGGCGATGACCACGCACACGCAAGTTTCGTCCGCCCATTCCAGTTTGACGCGCGAAAGGTTCCCCTCCACCGTCGCCAGGATCACATCCAACAGATCGTTTTTCAGGCGCGGAAGAATGGCCTGCGCCTCGGGGTCGCCGAGACGGACGTTGAATTCAAGCACGCGAAATCCGTCGAGGGTCACCATGATACCGGCGTAGAGAAAACCTTTAAAGGGATGCCCTTCTTCCTTTAGTTGCCTGACAATCGGCATAAAAACTTTCTGAAGCAGTTCCTTTTCGAGCTCGTCGGTCACGACCGGCGCCGGCGAATAAGCGCCCATCCCGCCGGTGTTGGGCCCCGTGTCTCCCTCGTGAATGCGCTTGTGGTCCTGGCTCGACGCCAAAAGCCGCACCGCCTCGCCGTCGGTGACGGCGATCACCGAGGCCTCCTCGCCCTCGAGACATTCCTCGATCACGATTTTCTCGCCGGCCTTTCCGAAAACTTTTTTCACCATGTCGCGATGGATCGCCTCCATCGCCTTGGGTTTGGATTGGGCCACCGTGACGCCCTTGCCGCCGGCCAGGCCGTCGACCTTTACCACGATGGGCACGCCCTTTTTCGCGACGTAATCCATCGCCTTGTCCGCGGAATCAAATACCTCAAATTCGGCGGTCGGGATCGAGAGTTTTCGCATGATCTCTTTTGAAAAAACCTTGGATCCCTCGAGCTGGGCCGCGTATTTGGAGGGGCCGAAAATTTTAATTTTCTCTTTTTCAAAACGGTCGACGATGCCCTCGACAAGCGGCGCCTCGGGGCCGACCACGACGAGGTCAATCGCCTTTTTTTTGCAAAATTGAAGGAGCCGCTCCTGGTCTTTGGCGGCGATGTCCACACACTCGGCCACTTCGGCGATGCCTGCGTTTCCGGGGGCCGCGTAAAGTTTTGTCAATTTCGGCGAAAGCGAAAGCTTCCAGCACATCGCGTGTTCGCGGCCGCCGTTTCCAATTACCAATACTTTCAATTTAATTCTCCTGTGCTACCACGTACTACTGAATAACCACTCCTTCTTCCTTAACTACTTCCCCGATCACCCACGCGCGCTCTTTGAATTTTCCCAAACGCGAAATGACTTTGAGCGCGCGCTCCTTCGGCGTCACGAGGGCCATGCCGATGCCCATGTTGAACGTGCGGTACATCTCGGTGAGCGACGCCCTCCCCGCCTCGCCGATCCACCGGAAAACCCGCGGCACCGGCCAACTGCCCGTGTGAATGCGGGCGCCACAGCCCTTGGGCAGGACGCGCGGGATGTTGTCAAAAAATCCGCCGCCGGTGATGTGCGCCATCGAAAAAACGGGTTCTTTTTGAATCAGGGAAAGGATGGGCTTCACGTAAATTTTTGTGGGTTTTAAAATTTCATCCGCGTGCGAACGGATGAATGCGCTTTTCAATACTTTTCTCACGAATGAAAAACCGTTCGAATGGATCCCGCTCGAAGCGATCCCGATGATCGCGTGCCCCGCGCGCGCGTTTTTCCCGTCAATGATTTTTTCCCGGTCCACCACGCCCACGCAAAATCCCGCCAGGTCAAAATCCCCCCTCGCGTAAAGCCCGGGCATCTCGGCCGTCTCGCCGCCGATCAAAGCGCAACCGGCCTCCTTACAGCCCCTGGCCACGCCGCTCAGGATCGCGCGCATCATCCCGGGGCTCAGCTTTCCCACCGCGAAATAATCCAGAAAAAAAAGAGGCTCCGCGCCCAAAGTCAAAATGTCGTTCACGTTCATCGCCACGAGGTCCACGCCGAGCCCCTCGTAACGGCCGGTCTTTTTTCCCAAAACCAGTTTTGTCCCGACGCCGTCGGTGGAACTGACAAGGATGGGCTCTTTGTATTTTTTGTCCGGCAGGCGGCACAGCGCCCCGAAGCCGCCGATCCCGGCCAGGACCTCCGGGCGGGCCGTCGCGCGCGCGTAGGGCTTGATGGTCTCAATGAAAGCGTTGGCCCTATCAATATCGACGCCGGATTTTTTATAGGTGAAACTTTTTGTCCTCACTGGCCTTTTTCCGTGTGAAACTTGTCGATGCCGTCGAAACGGACCGGATAATCCCCGCTCCAACAGGCCGTGCAGTAGCTTTCTTTCGGGTATTTCACGCACGAGAGCATCCCCTCGAGCGAGAGGTAGCCCACCGAATCGCAGTCGAAATATTTCCGGATCTCGTCGGGCGAATACTTGTTCGCGATGAGCTCTTCCCGCGTCGGAAAATCAATGCCGTACGCGCAGGGGTACTTGTGCGGCGGACAGCTGATCCGGAGATGCACCTCTTTGGCGCCCGCCTGCCGCAGGCTCTTCACGCGCACCTTGGAGGTCGTGCCGCGCACGATCGAATCGTCGACGATCACGACGCGCTTGCCGCTCAAGACCTCGCGGACAAAATTGAATTTGAGCCGCACCTTAAAATCGCGCATGCCCTGGCTCGGCTGAATGAACGTCCGGCCGACGTAGTGATTGCGGATGATGCCGGCCTCGAGAGGGATCCCGGACTCCTGGGAAAATCCGAGCGCGGCCGAATTGCCCGAATCCGGCACGGGGATCACGATGTCCGCCTCGACCGGTTTTTCCTTGGCGAGCTGTCTGCCGAAACGTTCGCGCACCAGGTGGACCGACTCCCCGAAAATTTTCGAATCGGGCCTCGCGAAATAAACATGCTCAAAGACGCAGTGCGCGTGGCGCGTGCCGGGATCGACGGGAAGTTTCTGCGACTTCACCCCTTTTTCGGAAATGAATAAAACCTCGCCCGGCTCGATCTCGCGGACGGCCTGGGCGTCCATGATGTCAAAGGCGCAGGTCTCCGACGAAACCACGTGCGCGTTTCCGATCTTCCCGAGCCACAAAGGCCGAAACCCCTGCGGGTCGCGCGCCGCGACGAGATACTGGTGCGTCAAAAACACGAGCGAATAGGCGCCCTTCACGCGCGCGAGCGCCTCGACCACGCCCTCTTCGACATTGCGGAGCGAGGGCTTGGCCATTAAATGGATAATGATTTCACTGTCCGTGGTGGTTTGAAAGATGGAGCCGTAGGCCTCCAGTTCCGAGCGCAGGATGTCGGCGTTGACGATATTTCCGTTGTGGCCGATCGCGATCTCGCCGCGCGAATAATCGACCAAAATCGGCTGGGCATTTTTCAAAAGGCTTGAGCCGGTCGTCGAATAACGCACGTGCCCGATCGCGCGATCGCCGGTAAGATTAGCCAGATCCGCGTCCTGAAAAATCTCCTGCACGTGGCCCATGCCTTTGTGGACGCGCATCTTTTTGCCGTCGGAGGTGACGATGCCGGCCGATTCCTCGCCGCGATGCTGGAGCGCGTAAAGCCCGAGGTACGTCAGGTACGCCGATTCTTTATGGCCGTAGATCCCGAAAACGCCGCATTTATCCTTCAACTCATGAGGCATAAATTCCTTTTTGAATTCAACCTGCCTCCCCATTTTCCTCCCCTTACCAAGGGGAGGTGGTCGCCAAAGGCGACCGGAGGGGTCAATTATTTTTTAATTTTTCAATCCAATGACTCACGTGCCTGGCCATCCCCTCGCGGCCGACGGGTTCCTTTAAAATGACGTCTAATTTTTTCTCCCACACGGACAATTCTTCCGCCAGATCCGGCACGGGCGCCAATTTCCGCGCCGCCTTCACCGCCGCTTCGATTTTCCCGCGCTCCGCCGAACCCCTGACCAGGTCCGCGATCGCCTCCAAAGCCCGAATGGTTTTTTCGTCAGCCACGCATCCTCCTTCCGATGGCGTTCCGCCAGGTGTGGGACAACACCCTGACCGGTATCGGGGTCAGACCCCTGTGGATAACTTGGATTGCCAAATCCTCTCCCCCCGTCTTCCCGATCACTTCATACGGAGTGGCGGATGATTGTATCACCTCTTCGGCCTTTTTTAAATTTTTAGGGCTCACGGAGATCACGACGCGCGATTGGGATTCGCCGAATAAAAGGGCCTCGGTCGACACATCCGTAGGGGCGACGCGACGCCCGCCTGCCGGACGGGCAGGCGTCGCCCCTACATTAATGGCCGCCCCCATTTCGTAACCTTTGTTTGAAATACAGGATTCCGCCAGCGCCACGGCGAGCCCCCCCTCCGCGCAGTCGTGCGCGGAGGCCAATAAATTTTCTTTCGCCAGACGGATCATGAGATCATTCAGCGCCTTCGCCTCTTTCAAATCCAGCCGCGGGCAAACGCCCGCCTTCACTCCAAAAATCGTTTTTAAAAATTCCGAGCCGCCGAGTTCCTCGCGCGTTTGGCCCAGCAAAATCACGACGTCCCCTTCATTTTTGAAATGCGACGTCACGGGCTCGCGGCCCTCGATGAGCCCCACCATCCCGATTGTCGGCGTGGGATCGATCGCCCCTTTGGGATTTTGATTGTACAAAGAAACGTTTCCGCCCGAGACGGGCGTCTCAAAGGCCAGGCAGGCGTCCCGAATCCCCTCGATGCATTTTTTCAGGGTCCAGAAAATCTCGGGATTCATCGGATTCCCGAAATTGAGGCAATTGGTAATGGAGAGCGGCACAGCCCCCGCGCACGCGACGTTCCGCGCGGCCTCGGCCACCGCGATCTTGGCGCCTTCATAGGGATCCAGATAACAATACGTCGAGTTGCCGTCCGTCGAAATCGCAATCGACTTATTCGTGCCTTTGATGCGAATGACGGACGCGTCCGATCCGGGCAGGACCACGGTGTTCGTGCGCACCATGTGATCGTACTGCCCGTAGACCCATTCTTTCGAGGCGATCGACGGCGCGTCCAACAGTTTCAACAACACCGCGTTCAAATCGCCGGCGCTCCCGAGAGATTTGGGATCAAAATTTCCCGCGCTTTTCAAATACGCGGGTTCTTTTTCCTCCCGAATGTAAACCGGCGCGTCGTCGGCGAGTTTTTTGGCGGGGATTTCGGAAACCGTGACCCCGTTTTCTTTCACGCGCATGAGGCCGTCATCCGTCACAAGGCCGATGGCTTCGGCGTGCAGGTCCCATTTCTCAAAAATCCGTTTTGCCTCGGCCTCGCGGCCTTTTTTCAAAATGACGAGCATCCGCTCCTGCGATTCGGAGAGCATGATTTCGTAGGGAACCATCCCCGTCTCGCGCTGGGGGACCTTCGCGACGTCAATCTCGACCCCTGTATTTCCGCGCGAGGCGGTTTCACAGGTGGAACACGTGAGCCCCGCCGCCCCCATGTCCTGGATCCCGACCACACAGCCGGATTTCAAAAGTTCCAAAACCGCTTCGAGCAAAAGTTTTTCAAGGAACGGGTCCCCCACCTGAACGGCGGGCCTGTCTTTTTCGGAGGCTTCGCTCAAATCTTTTGAGGCAAAGGCCGCGCCGCCCATCCCGTCGCGGCCGGTCGCCGCGCCCAGATAAAAAACGGGATTGCCCGTTCCCTCGGCCTTGGCCTTCACAATTTCTTCACGGCGCGCCAGTCCCAAAGCAAACGCGTTCACGAGAGGATTGCCCTCATAAGATTCATCAAAATAAATTTCGCCGCCGATCGTCGGCACGCCGATGCAATTTCCGTAGTGCGAGATGCCGGCCACGACCCCGGACAAAAGACGTTTCGTGTTTCCATTGTCATCCAATTTCCCGAACCTGAGCGAATTCATCGACGCGATCGGCCGCGCGCCCATCGTGAAAATGTCTCGCAGGATCCCGCCGACGCCGGTGGCCGCGCCCTGAAAGGGCTCGATCGCCGAGGGGTGATTGTGGGACTCCATTTTAAAAACAACGACGAGCCCGTCGCCGATGTCGACGACCCCCGCGTTTTCCTCGCCGGCTTTCACGAGCATGCGCGGGCCGTCCTTCGGCAAAAGTTTCAAAACATTTTTGGAATTTTTGTAGGAGCAGTGCTCGCTCCACATGACGCTGAAAATTCCCAGCTCCGTGAGGTTCGGCTCGCGGCCGAGGATTTTTTTAATGGAGCCGTATTCGGCCGGCGTGATGCCGTGTTTTTGGATAATTTCCGGCGTTAATTTAATTTCTTCCGCTGTTTTCATTTTTTCTTCTTTTCCCTAACTTCTAACTACTGACTTACAATCGACTCAAATATTTTCCGCCCGTCGACGGAGCCCAATTCCCGCTCCGAAGCCCGCTCCGGATGCGGCATGAGCCCAAAGACGTTCCGCTTTTTATTGCAGATGCCCGCGATGTCTTCGACCGAACCGTTGGGATTGTCCGCGTAGCGCAAAAGGATCTGGTCGTTTTTTTTCAAATCCGCGAGCGCCTCGTCGTCGGCGAAATAATTTCCCTCCCCGTGCGCGACGGGCAGGCGGAGCCTCTGGCCTTTTTTGGTTTTCTTCGTGAATGCGGAATCGGCGCTTTCGACGCGGAGCTCGACAAACTTACAGACAAATTTTAAAGAGGCGTTTCGGAGCATGGCGCCCGGCAGAAGACCCGATTCGAGAAGGATCTGAAAACCGTTGCAGATGCCGATCACGAGCTTCCCGCGCTCGGCGTGTTTTTGCACGGCCTCCATCACCGGCGAGAAACGCGCGATGGCCCCGGTGCGCAGGTAATCGCCGTAGCTGAAACCGCCCGGAAGCACGACGCAGTCGTAGCGCGAGAGGTCGCGGTCCTTGTGCCAGACAAAATCCGCCTCCTGGCCCATCACGTTTTTTAAAACGTGACGGCAGTCCTCGTCACAATTCGAACCGGGGAAAACCACGACACCAAATTTCACAGAAAACCTCGTGTGAGAGCGGGTATCAGGATACCCGTTGATCAGGAAGCAGGACATCAGGAAACCAGGAAATCAGGATTTTTTTGACCTGATAACCTGATCCCCCGATACCCGCCTTCTCACTAATTTTGTATTTCCCACCGATATTCCTCAATCACGGTATTCGCCAACAATTTTTCACACATCGCTTTGATATTTTTCTCAGTCCCCGCCCTGTCCGCGCCGTTCATTTCCAGTTCAATGTATTTGCCCATCCGCACGTCCCTGACGCCGCCAAAACCCATCGACGAGAGCGCCTGCCCCACGGCCTTGCCCTGCGGGTCGAGCACGGATTTTTTGAGCGTGACGTAAATTTTGGCTTTCATTATTTCAGAACCCGCTTAAAAATCGTCCCCACGTGTTTCAGGTAATCGTCCAGTTTGAAAATCCCCTCAATCTCTTTCCGCGAAAGCCGCGAGGTCACGGCCGTCTCCCGCAAAAGAAGGTCCTTGAGAAGAAGCCGTTTGTCCCGCCACACCTTCATCGCGTTTTTTTGGACAATTTTGTAGGCCGCTTCCCGCGAAAGTCCTTTGTCAATGAGCGCGAGTAAAACTCTCTGCGAAAAAATGAGCCCGCGCGTGCGCGCGATATTTTCCATCATGTTCTCGGGGTAAACGGCAAGTCCTTTCAGGATCGCGGTCATTTCCGACAACATGAAATCGGCGAGGGTGAATGAATCCGGCAAAATCACGCGCTCGACGGACGAATGCGTGATGTCCCGCTCATGCCAGAGCGCGATGTTTTCGAGCGCCGCGACGGCGTTTCCCCGGAGGACGCGCGCCAGGCCCGCGACGCGCTCGGCGTTCACGGGATTTCTTTTGTGGGGCATGGCGCTTGAGCCGGTCTGCCCCTCGGAAAAAGGTTCCTCGAGCTCGAGCGTCTCGGTTTTCTGGAGATGCCGGATCTCGGTGGCGAGTTTCTCGAGCGACCCGCCGAGGATCGCCAGCACCGCGACGACCTGCGCGTGGCGGTCGCGCTGGAGGATCTGCGTCGAAACGGGCGCCGCCTTGAGATTCAAAATCCGCATCGAGCGCCCTTCCACGCGCGGATCGATATTCGCGTAAGTGCCGACCGCGCCCGACAGCTTCCCGACGGAAATCGCCTCCCGCGCGCGCTCGAGCCGCGCGAGATTCCGTTTAAATTCTTCGTAAAAAAGGAGAAATTTGAGGCCCAGCGTCGTGGGCTCCGCGTGCACGCCGTGCGTTCTACCCATCATCGGGGTGTTTTGGTGGCGAAGCGCCTGGGTTTTTAAAAGGGAAACCAGACCGGCCGTTTTGCCGCGCAAAAGGTCGATGGCCCGGCGGATCTGGAGGGAAAGGGCCGTGTCGAGGACGTCGCTTGAGGTGAGGCCTTTGTGAATGAAACGCGCCTCGGGCCCGACGGATTTTCCGACGCTCTTCAAAAACGCGGTGACGTCGTGTTTTGTAACCTTCTCAAATTGATTAACTTCGGATAATTTAAAACGGGCTTTCTTTTGGATCTTCCGGGCGGCGGCCTTCGGGATGAGGTGAAGCTCCGCCATCGCGAGGCAGGCGGCAATCTCCACATCGAGCATGGTTTGGAACCGGCTTTCCTCGGTCCAAATCTGTCCCATTTCGGGCAGGGTGTAGCGGCTAATCAACGGCGGCTCCCTTGAAAGGAAAGGATATTATAACAGAATAGATCTAGGGGCGCAATGGACCAGCGCCCACAAGGGGTGGGGTTTTAGGGTTTCCCTTTGATGGGAAAATACCGTACACCCGGCAGGTTTTTAAAATCTTCGTCGCTGGTCACCAACGTCGCGCCATATTCACAGGCGGTTGCATAAATAATGGAATCTGCCATGGCCAACCGGTGTTTTAAAGAAATATCAGCGGCCCTGTAAGCAATCGTATCGGTAAGAAGCGCCAATTGCGTTCTCTGAATCTCGCCGGTCGCCAGAAGAGCCATTTCCTCCCCCGCTTCTTTTTTTAATTTTTTATACACTTCGTAAAGAACGATGGTTGGGGTCAAAAGCTCATCCATTTTATGAAAATAACCGGCGTAGCTTTTGGCTAAATTTCCATTCAGAAAATATTCCAGCCATCCCGAAGAGTCAATCATCATCATAAAATTCTATCTTTCTTCTCGCGCAAATCATGCAAAGACATGGGTTTTTTTATAAACCCGCGCATTTCACTCATGGGTTTGACGGGAATAAGACGCATGACGCCGTCTTTTACGATACACACCATTCTCTGACCTGCCTTGATATGAAGGTCTGTTCGAATGGCTTTAGGGATCACCACTTGATACTTGGTCGAAACCAATACCTCTGACATGATCGCTCCTCCGTTTTACGTTTTACTCATCGATAGTGAAATTGTACACCACATCACAAAAAGTGTCAATACGAAAGCGGGTGCGGGTAGGTTTGCTGATCCTTCGCCGGTTATGCCGCCTGGCGGACGGCCTGGCGGGAGGTTTGGGTGGTCTTGAGGCTGAGGCTAGTAAGCGGCATGGGCCTCATGATAAAGACGTAAACGGTCCCGCCGTCCGCCGTTGTCATGGGAAGAACGGAGACGTAATCTTTCAGCGAAGAAGGAATATTTTGAATGGAGGAATCCTGTCTCATCCCCAAAATGGCGAGTAGCATCGCGGAGCTGTAGCTCTCTCCGGACTTGGCATCGGGGACGCGAATGTAGCGCACGCCGTCCTTGTAGCCCACGACCCCTTCGAAACGCTCGGGAAAACTGACGGCCAAATGCGCCACCGCGCGACTCAAAGATTTTTCCAAAATAGAGGTCAGGCCCTGGGAGCGAATATCGTTTTCATTGACCAAAACGGCGCTAAATTCGATACCGGGCGCCAGGATCCGAAGGCTGTCGATGGTTTGTTTGGCGGATGCGAGACTCGATTCGCTCGTCACATAAAATTTCACTTCCAATTGGCCCGACACGCCGGCGGTTTTGGCAAACTCATCGAGCGTTTGAACCGTCGCGGACAAATCGGGAGAGGCCAAAAGTCTTTCGTCGAACGCCATCACACCCGTCTGCCCTTCGATACTTCCTGCGAATTCTTTCAGGGACCGGATCACCTCATTCCGGAACCCGTTTCTGGCATTCAAAAGATGAATGGCTTCGAAATCAGCCTCTGAACGAGAAACAGCCGACGCTGATAATCGCGAAACACTTTCGCCGATCGGGAAACGGGCGATGGGTCTCACGACCGCGGTAGCGGGATTAAATTGTCCGATCTGGACCTCGTCTGCGTGGGCGTCGGGAATGAAAGACAAGGCCGCCACTTTTGTCGCTAAAAGCAGTGGGATAATGACTCGACGTGCTCCACGGAAATTCGGCGCCAGACGAGCCGCAGTCTGGCGAAGCTCGTCCCGTTCCGAGGCCGTAAACGGTTCGCTGGAAATGCCTAGCCTGTCATTCTGCGAAGCCGAGCCGTAAGGACTCGGCGAAGCAGAAAGCCGCGCACCTCTGGCGGAGTCGGTGAATTCCGGTGCCGCAAGAGAAGCTCTCAGCCGCGGGCCTTCTAGGCTCGCTTCGAGCGCCAGGCGAGCGCCGGCCGTGGTTTCATTTTTCCTTAGAAATTCCCGGGCTTCTCGGATAGCATCAATATCGAAAGGCTCCCGGGTTAATGTATTGATAAAACCTTGGGCATGGTCATGCAAAGGTCTATTTGTTTCAACAGTGCTTCTCCCTAGCGTCAATGAATCAATGTAGCTTCGTAGCCGCCTCAAAAGCCCGTCTTTTTCCTCAATGTCATTAGCCGCATCCAGCGTAAATTGAAATGATAAATCCCCGCCGACGTGAGGCTGGGACACCCGGATACCTTCGTTTCCAATCATTGTCTCCACTTGCGACAGCGGCAGAAAAACTGTCCGTTCGGGCTGACCTAAAGCGCTAAAACGAACCGGCACTTTCAAAACGCCAGGGTTGGCCTCAACAAATTCGTCAAAGGCCTTGGAGACCTGCGCGGCATTCAAAAACCGGACTTCCGCGAGGCGCGCGACCTGGTTGAGTGCGCCCACTTTCCTTTGAATAATGTCCGTGAGCCTTGCATCCTCTTCCGGAGTCCCGCCGACAACCACCCAATCCGGATAAACGGGCCGGTGAGGATCGATACCACGAGCCCCCTCAAAACCAGGCTGGCCATAAAGGGGGATTAAAAACGAGCGGGCGGCCATTTCAAAATCACGGGCGCCTTTGGCATCAAGCGCCAAACGCAGATCGCTTCCATCCTGAACGGTGGGACGAAGCGCCTGATAAATCTCACTCGCATTTAGTCGGCTTGGATCACTTTCTGTAATCATCAAAAAATGAAGCCCGCGTCCGCTTTGGCCGCGAGACAGAAGGACACCCGAGAGACCCGAACCTTTCTTTTCTACGACCACAGTCCGGACCTTCTCAATTTCCTCCGGTGAAATCCGCCCAGTTGCCGCCGCCGGCCCCGCCACCGAACTGTCGGCGCCTGCCTGACCGGCAGGCAGGGACAGGCGCGCCGCGCGGGGTGGATGAATGACAATGTTGACCGATGAAACTTCACATTTGGGATTATAATAAATCTCAAAGTCACTGCCAACGGGCGATAAACCAGCCAGTTTTTTAGACAAATCCTGAATATCTTTAACATTGTCTCCCAGGATAAAAGTTTTTGTTGTCCTAACAATTTCAAGTTTGAACCATCTCAAACGAGCACGAGAATAAGTCACATAAAAGGTTGTGAGCTTGTTCCTATTGATGTCTTCCAGATTAGTGATTGCTTGTTCCAGTTCTCCAATTTTCCAAAACTTGGGGCCATTTTCGGCAACCGCCAGCCGCGCGGCCTGATGATAGGCGGGTCGGAATTTATCGACAAAGCCTTTTGTGCCGACGATAACCGGTGTCTGCTGATGCATTTTTCGATACCGCACATCCAAAGTCTCTATCTCACCGGCTATCGAACTGCCACCAGCAGCCTCCAAGATAAATGCACCCGGAGCTTCCTCATAGGCAAAACGTATTCTCCCCGGCCTCTTGGGATCCGCTACATAAACGTAACCGCCATCTTTCATCCGCGGGTCTTTTCCCAATAAAACTCCCACCACATCCGCCCAGTAAGCGCCATTATAGGCATCAAAAGCTCCGCCCTCGTCCTGCATCTGTGTAATAACGGTATTAACACCCTCCGGCCGTATTTGAAGTCTTTTGCCGCCGGCGGCCATACGAATGTCCTCCCCCAAGCCCTTAATTTGGCGGATGATGCCTATTCGTCTGAAAGTTTTGGTATCCGGATTCATGCGGAAAACCATGACGCCGTCGGTTTTTTTGGAAGCGTAGAAAAGCAGGGTTTGAACGCCGTACAGGAAAATGAAAGAGGAATAGAGAGCATCTCTGCCTGTTCTTCCTTTCAAATCTCTCGCAAATATTTCATCTTCCCCGGCGCTGATGACGCCGACCGGAGGTTCATGCGCAGCCCTTTCCGTGCGATGCACGGCGATGATCGTAGCCACATCTCCGTTGGGGAAATACCTTGATGACCCATCAAGGCTGTCTCCCATGACGCCAAACTTCGCCGAGCGGTTACCCGGCCACATCCCATTGGGCTCTTCCTCGCCGCCCCATCCGCTGATAACCGCTTTCGGGACATCGTCGGAATGTACTTTTTGACCTTTTTTGGCAGCGCCGATAAGTTTTGCAGAAATGCCAGGATCTTGATAGGGGTTCAACAGTCGATCTCGAATCACTTGGTTCGTAAGATCGTCGGCGGGAAGCTGTTCATCTCCCGTTAAATTGGTCGTCCCCTGATGCTCCGCTGTGGTGCCGGACTGTTTTAAAATAGGTAGAATGTCTTCAAGGACTGTATTCGTTACATTAAGAACAATTCCTGAGGCCTCCGGATCTTCCCCTATTTCATCCAAAACCCTTCCAAGCGTCTTTTTATCATCATCCGGCAAAGGATTCGACTGCCAGGACTGCGGAGTGAAAACCGGCATTTGCGTGCCGTCTGTCCCGGCCTCATTCATATAATCCTTCAACCCTTTTTCATCCCTTCCTTGATTTCCGTAAACGATCCCTTCATTCCCAAAAAAGGCCCAGCGTCTTACTTCAGGATTCAGACTGTCCGTGTCCGGTAAAAGCTTGAGCGTAAAAGCGGATTGAGGGCCTTGTCGTGTCATAATTAGGGACTTGGCATCTGCGGCCTCAAATAAAGATGCCCAGATGAAAGCCTCCGCATCAGTCAAAGGCTCGGCGGCGATGCCTCCGCTCAGCAGAATTTCATAAGCATCGGCGCCCGATTCGCTGATTCTAACTTTGTCGAATTGATTTCTTTTTTCACGGTACCATTTCACCATGTAAGGCGGCCAATGTTTCTGTCTCTCGGCTATAGCCGTTTCACCGCCGCCGAACTTAGCCTGAATCATATGTGTGTCAAAATCTTCGTGTTGGCGCGGGACAAACTGCTCGGTTCTTTCACTCCATTCGTAATCCAACAACCGCGGACGGCCAGCCATGTTGACCCGGACTAGCATCACAGTGGTGGGACCCCATAAAATCATGTACGAAGCGATCAGGTTTTCCGCTGCATACCCGCGGCCGTCAAACAAGGCAAAAAGCGAAGCGGTTGTGCCGTTATTAATATCGATAATGCGTGAGTTATCAAGGGGGACAACGACAAGGCATCTGTCTCCGTCCGAATGGATGGTCCTGGGTTTTCTCTCCCCGCTCATCCACAAGGATCCGACCTTTGTTTCTTGGGCGTGTTGCCGAATCAAGCCTTCAATAACTTTAGCCGCGGCCTCTTCACGATCCATCGGTGTTGCAAAATCACGGTCTTCTAAAACCTCGCGTCTCAGAGAAGCCTTAACCTCCGCCAAAAGCCGCGTCACAGGCTCGAGATCCGGGGGAATACCCTCGGTGGACATATTCCTCCTTTTCAAAATTTCTTCAACTGTCGCACGTTTGTAGGCGCTGACACCGGGCTGACCGTAGGGGCTCATGCTTTTTCCAAAAAGACCTGATTTGGAGTGCGCCAACACCGCCTGCTGTTTGGCGACAATCAGAGCGCCAAGGCCCCTTAAATTTTGAGGAATGGTAAATTGAAATACCGGTGTCCCACGGGCGGCCAAAGATTGCGATAACAAAACTCCCTGCTCTTCCTGAAGTCTGTTTTGCTGGGAACGATCTGGGTACTGAAGCCCCCAAAGCGTGACAGCCTGGCGGGGATTGTTTTGAAGTGAAACCCTGTTCATGGCCAATTCCGTAGGGCCGATAATCCCTCTCCGGTAGTAAAGAATTGGCCGGCCTTCGTTATCAACCACAGGCTTGCCTAAAGACTCATTTTCCAGCTGATTTTCTTCGACGAGCATTTCGGATAGGTCCCCAGAGAGCGCAACATCCGTCCAAATGGCTTTGCCGCGGGCGATGTTGTAATGAGCTTTCCAGCCTCCGTACTGATAACCGACTGCTTTATTCAGTTTCTCCTCGATTTCCCGGTCGATAGCCGCTTTCAGTTCCGCTTGCTCTTGTATCTGCTCCGGAGTTTTCTTCTCTTCTTTGATGCCGTTCAATTCTATAAAACGGCTCATCCGCTCCGTTCGAAGCTCGGTTGCATCGACATAATCTTTGGCGCCCTCCAAGAGCTCCAACACTTGCTTTTCTTGAAGTTTCAGACTTAAAACAGCTAACCCGACATCCGAAAGCACGGTGAAACGACCGTCCACAAATGAGGGAACCTTCAAAACTCCATACCCGTTCTCGGGCCGATGGGCTTCTTCGGCCAAAAATCCGTAACCTGCCTCGTCCGTAATGGCCACGATGTGCTGGGATTTGTTCCAAGAAAGTCCGGCTCTTCTAAAGGCCTCCTCCATGCGTTGCCGCGCAACAGAAAATTGGACGTTGCTTTCCATGGTTTCACCGGATTTGCTAATGACCAACACTCCTGTTCTTGTCCAATCAATGCCGTCCAGTTGTTCCGACGTATAATCCGGATCAATGCCTTCCAGGAAAATAATGTTGCTCGCATCAATTCCAAGCGTTTCCAACTGCATTTTGGCGCCTTGACTGGAGCCGCCGATACCAATGACAACAAAGGTTGTGTTATTATCTCTAACAGCGGACACCGTACTACGAAAATCCTCGCTTCGAATCCTCCTGATCATTTCCTCGGGCAAACTCAAGAAGCGGTGCCCGCCGTTGGTTGTTCTCTCGGACGCCCTTTCCACGGCAACTTCCCACATGATTCTCCGGAGATCACTTTGAACCTCTCCAACGCTATTTCCTTCCTCGGTATAACTGAGCTTCAAACCGGAAGCATCCCGGACCTCTTTGACAGAACAAGGACTGACGGTTGAAGAGGGCTCTTCTTTCTCAGTTGACTCGGACAGCAATTTCTGCAGAACTACGTCCTCATAAAAAGCGGAATAAATAAGCTTGCCGAGATTGAAAGCGTCGACTTGGGGAACTGAAATTGTCGCGTTGGGCCGCTCTCCCCTAACCAAAGCTTTTGTAGTGCCGTCTGCGGTGGCGCCGTGCATCTGTGCCAGCGAATAATTGGCATAGGTAGGATAAGCGGTGGGGCCGGACTGAATGTCGCGGCTGAATCGGCCCACCCGGTACGCAATGGTATAAAAATGATTGGCGCCCTTTTGGAGATTCTGCGCCACAAAGTGATTGTAACGGCTTCCGACAAAGCCATCCACCACCTCACCGCGGCCCCTGGAAAAAACAGTCCGGTTTAAACGCTGCGCTCTCCAGCGTCCCAAGCCTCTCAACTTTTCAGAGAACACGTAAAAGTTGAAAATATCTTTTCTATCGTCCTTGGCTTTTCCCGTCAAAAGGCTGATGGTCGCGGGTAAAACGTATTCTCCGTGCTCGAGAATAAGCGGGTGGCTTGTCCCTTCTGCCGGAGCCGCCGCTTGGAAATGACCGATATTTCTTTCTGCTTCCTGACCGCCCGCGACCAAACGACGCGCTTCATCTGATTTACCGGCCAGTACCAAGGGAAAAAGACCCGCCGGCGAAAAAAAGGAATCGTGAATGCTCAAACCGTCAGCGATATGAAACTTGGAGGAAGCCGGCAACTGATCCAAAGCGCTGTTGGCATGAGTCACAAGAACCACAAAATTTGAGTTTCCAGAATACACTTCTTCAATATCTTTCAGCGCTCCGGAAACAAAAGAATCGTTTCCAGCCTCATCTCCGATAATGATGATCCGGACACGCCGGTTATCTCGCGCATTTTTTAAAAACGGCGCTACCTTATCAGGCGCCATGAAATGAATTCGGGGATATCCGTCGCGCTGTTTAACCGTAAAACCGTTCCACTTGGCGTGGACTAGGGCTTCAAAACCCATTTGGGCGCCCGATTCCATTCCTCCCAAAACAACCACGTCATCGACTTTATTGCGCCAAGCCAAGGCAAGCGCTTCCATCTTTTGTGAATCTTCCTCCCGAACATCGGGACGGTGTAGAGCCGGTACGCCGCCGGAAGTTTTGCGTCCTTGGATCTCCGCATGAAGGTGAATAAGACGGGGAGCCAGAGCCTCCAACTCATCCGGAATTATTCCATGCTCCGGCGTCAAGGGAGTCTCGCCATCGGCGACGACATTCGTGTAGTCAGCCACCACCGGACCTTCGCCGGCAACCGCCGCCAACCGCGCGGCGGAATGAGGGGGAAGGCCCGGAGACATCCGGCCTCTTAATATGCGCGGGCTAATGCGCCTGGTCGCTTCATCATTCTCACCCTTGATGTCCAACCCCGATCGAATCAATTGCTCCACAACGGGCCCTATGCGCTCGGAAGAAAGCCCGGGAAAATATTCCGTTTTTCCTCCGGCAACTTTGGAAAACTTCTCCACGATTCTCACGTAGTCACCTGTGTGAATATGATTGGGGTTGAAACCCCTGGATAACAGGTGCGTTCGAGTCTGATGATCGACGTACGCTGCTCCGCCGAATTTTCCCATTTCAGAGCGGGGAGTTTGCTGGTATTCTTGCGCGAGCATGTAGCTGAGCGTATACGCCTGATGGGCATCAACGGAACCGTCGGGCCTCTGAGTGAAGACTTCCATGCCGCGTTGCAACGCATAGTGAAGATAGGGGTTGACGTAAATATCTTCCCCATCGCCCGTGCGGTGTTGTGCCCGAATGTCAGCAGAAAACCCTCTGTCCTCCAAATCGGCTGGGTTTAGTCGTGAATCGCCATGTTTGACATACCGCAAAGGACGCTTCACGTCACGTGGGCGCGCCGAAACATAGACATCACTGCCATCCGCTGACTTCATGGGGATCGGAGATCCACCGTAATAAGTCGTCCCAGGGGGGTCCCCGTAGGGATTTGAACCGTTCATGATATCTCTTTGTAAAGCTCTGTCGATGTCGGTCACGAAATTTTCGTTTGCCAAGATATGATCAAAGATATCCCGAAAGCGCACAAAATAAAGGTTTGTCCCCGCTTCAAAGTAGGTCTGTTCTCCCGAAACAGGATCCAACCTTTTTTCATAGAACCTCCCCTGTTTGCTGGCAATTTCCCGAATCAAATCTTCAGATACCATCAGTGCCTTGCTAAAATGCCGCTCGTAAGCCAAAATGATCCCCATATTTCTATTGACCGACCCGTCTGTCATCACGGCAACAGGCGTTTCGGACATATGGACATGATTCATAATAAAAATAGTCGTTAACGGCGGTGAATCATTTTCGGAAATCACTCCATCCCCGTTCAAATCGGTCCAATCCCTGTAAGGCAGGCCATTGCGGCGACGCAAAATATGGTCGATCACCTCCGGATGAAACTGCGAAAGAATGCTGGAGGTCGTACTGCCCGCACCGGCCACCAAAACCCTTTTGCTCTTTAAATGGATCATGGTTAATAAAGAAGCGGAGGGTGTTCGGCCCAGATCAGGTTTTCCATCGTTTCCGATGGCGACCACGCCTGAATCGATCATAAAATTGCTTGGTGATCCGGTGGATGGATCCTGAAGTCTTAAGTTATCGATCACGCCCTGACTCAAGGCAACGCGCGGGTTCCCAACATCCTCACCGATGCCCCTCAAGTTCCTGTTCTTCTCCCAATCCACGGGGTCCCGGTAGCGGGCAATAAGAGTCGCGGGTTGAATAGTGGAAACTGATGTGCTTAAAATGTCACGGCTCGTCGGGGGGAGACCCAACATCACCAGCAGGACGTAGGAAAGGACCGCAAATTGTCGCTCTTTTTCAATGTTGTGCTCGTTATCCCAATTCCACGTTCTGGTTTTGAAACCAATGGCCAGCTCGTACAGATTTCTGACGGAATTACCCAGGACAGCCCGAGCGTAGAATTCTGGCATCACCAAATGACCTTCTCTATCCTTCAAATTGATGAAATCCTCATCAACGATACGGGCGACATTCAATAAGTTTGTGATGAAAGAAAGAGGCATGAGGTCGCTGCTGGTCCTTAAAAGATTAGTGTCGGGATTAAGATTCCCCTCCGCGTCTTTATCCTGAGCCGTTCTCAAAAGCTCAGTTTTGATGACGTCGAGGAAACTCCCACGGCGTGCGTGGACATTCTGGTCAATACGTAGTTCGAAGAGGGTTGCGAAGGAAGGATGTTTCGACGCGAGCATAATATTTAAAATTTGTTCGCGGTCGCCCACTCCATAAATAGGCCCCAGCACCGGCCGCACAACTCTGGCCATCGCGCCGGAACCGCCCCCGCTGTCCGTGCCTGGTGACTGAGCAGACAACTGCCCAATCCTCTTCCTGGCACTGTAAACGGTCCCCTGCCTAAACAAAGTATCTTTAAGGGGGCCTACGAAACCGCCGCCTCCGCCGATTGCCTGGACACGGGAAGCCGAGCTCATGTTCTTTATTTGCTGAATGATCTCGTCAAAGGTGGGAAAGGTGTCTGGGATGGGAAGCGTTCGAGGGCCGGTGTAAACTCCCTCAGGCGTCATTTCATAATCCCCGAGAATAATTTGAGCGATGGATTCTTCCTTGTCTCTGGATTCCTCAATCAGCGCCGCAATAAGCTGTTCTTCCGCTCTGTTTTGGAGAGAAGCTTTTTGGAAATCTGAAAGATGTTCAAAATCTGCCCCCGACTCATGCGCGACCTTTGCCAAATAAAGATTCAGTAAGGTCGCGTAATTATCGCTCGTGAGTGCGCGAATATACTCCGCTATCAGACGGGTGTTTTGCCCATCTCCAAAGTAGGCCGAAAATATAGCCGAAAACTGGGTGGGGTCTGCGCGGTATTCCGCCAAGATACCTTCCAAATGATAAGGTTCGTATTCCAACACATCAAAATAGTCCCTGGCTTTTTCCCTATACCTGTTTTTCTCTTCTTCTGAAACGATGGTGTACGCCTTGTGTTCGGACATCGTCAATTCGTACACCTTGGAATCAACCATCCCTTCCTTCCTTTGATCATCTCTCTGCCAATAGACAGCGAGCTCCACATTTTTTTCTTGGAGTTTTTTCACTTCGGCGGGAGTCAGCGTCACCACGTATAAGGTGTCTTCAAGATTTTCATGGAGGGCTCCGACCCGAAAAGCCGCCCTAAAAAACCCCTCTCTTGCGATCGGAATGAAACGCTCAGCGGCAATGGGAAACTCAAAATGTTCGTTGAGTCTGTCCACAGCAGCCCCCTCATAGCTTTCCCCCGCTCGAATATGGCCGCCGGCAAAATCTTTAATGTGAATAATCCTTTGTCCGCCGGGATATCTCCGCTGAAGGATAATCCGCCTTGTTTCGGGATCCAGAAGAATGATATGAACATTCCGGTGCAAGTCACCGTCAAGATGAACTTTATCCAGCGCTTTTTGAGTCACACCATTCGGTCCTAAAACATCCACGTTCTCAATGGCCATCCGTGCCCCCCGCGAAGCGGAGGAGCCCGCCGGGACGCCGGCAAACGCTCTCAGGAGCTTTTCCAGCGCGCGCGCAAAATCGTACCCGCTGGAATACTCCATTCTTTTGTACCGTTCTGCCGTTTTAAGCATTTCTTCGATCAGTCGAGGATCCAGGACAAATTTTTTATCTTCGGGCAGGCGTGAATTCAGCCTCCCCAAGATTTCGAGCATGCGTAAGAGCCAAAGGGTGTGCCGGGAATCGTACCTGCGGATATTTTCCAGCCGGGCCTGCGCGTGGCTGAGGAGAGTGCGAAGAGCCCGGGCCTTTTCTTCTTTTGAAAGCACGGTCGCATAGTCCCGGAGAAACTCTATCGCGCGATTGAAAATGCTTTTCTGTAAATCAAAAGGGCTGTGGGGGGTCGAGACTTTCGAGGAGGCGCTCCAACTCCTTCCCATCGCGCGGCGCCCGATCGGGGCCGGTGTATTTCTCAATGGCCCGCGCGACGCCGCGAAATGCGCGAAGGGCTTTTTGAGCGGACAGTCTATCCGACAGAGAAATGAGGACGCGATCCGATTTCTTTTTTCCTTTATTGTATTGGATAATCTCCAGAGCCGCTTTTCTCACGTCCTCGGCGGACCCGCCGTTCAGCGCCAGACGAAGCCGCTCAAGCTCAGGCACGCGCTCCGCTTCAGCCGGGGGCGGGGGCGGCGGAAGAGGAACCAAATTTTCTAGCCCCTCCGCGATTCTTTGAATCCGCGATTCATTTCCGGTTTGGTACCGACTATTCCATTCAGAAACTTGATTAATGATCCCCTTCACACTCGAATCGTCCAGCCGGACCCGGTCCCCGAAGGAAAGACCCTTGTTCAATTCTTGAATGAACCGGATCAAATATTCAGCCAAATCCAGCGTGTGTCCCAGATAAAATTTCTTCGGATCCCCGGCGCGTACCGACAGATGCCCGAAAAGCCCGTCAACGATCCGTTTCCGCTCCTGCGGTAAAAGGGTTTTGAAATTTTTCTCCAGATAATCCAGCGTGTCAGAAAAAGCTTCCTGTTGGGCGCCGAATTTGTCGCCCGGCCTCAATCTCCCGAGGGCCTCGTCCGCAGACTGCGGAGGGGGAGTGACGATAGGCGGCGCCGAACGCGCCACGGCCACGACTAAAGGAGCGGCGTTCTGTGACGGCTTGGGTTCGATGTCGGGAGGAGGAGGCGGAGAACCCGCGCCGGGTCCCGAACCTGAAGGCCCCGGGCCGGCCGTGCCGCCCGCGGGGGGTTCGGAAATTTTCGCGATTTGAGAGACTGCGGGCGAAAGCCCGAGGGCATCCTTGACGATCGCCCGATTTTGGAGGGTTAATTTTTCCGTTTGGCCATCGTGGAGATGTGCGGGTTTTTGATGCGAATAACTAAGCGACCCGTCACGTTTAATCTCAGAAACGAATCCGTTATCGTTGTTGTAAAGCCAATTTCTTCCATTAAACGCAAATTTAAACCCAGCGACGGACACCGGCCCCGCGCGGGTCTCAAGCCCGGCCACCGCCGCAACGGCCTTCGGCGCCGCACTCGCCGCCGAGGCCGCGAACGGTAAACTCAGTTGTAAAAAGATCGAAAGCGACATGAGCACGGCCAAGAAAACCGGCCTGAAACTGCCTCCTAGACGAGATCCCGTCCTTTGACGCAGGTAAACATCAACCCGATCACCTACCCGAACTTGCCTTGACAACCCATCAACAAGCACAACATCCGTTCCCACCGTTATCTTAAGGTCCTCGGCTGCGTGACTCTCATAAAGACGGGAATGACCACTCAGGTAGTCGTCCAACCGACCCTCCTCACCGGCCTTAATCGCATGACTCTCACTTTGAAGAGCCATCCGCCCGCCACTGGATTGTTGGCGCTTGTCCGCCGACGCTCTGGTGGCCGCCCGGGCGGCCTCGGTAGCAGGATTACTTTCAGCGACCGATACAATATCCCGGATCCTCAGCCATCGATAAGTGGTTCCATAATCTTCGGGTGAGGTTCGAGTAAAATTTAACCTTACAAAGAATTCTCCCGGGGATTCATAATTTCTAACTATCTCGGAGATAGTCCCTTCCCAAGCATAGTCATTGTCCCCTATGTGATACCCGATTTTCACAGGTTTTTTATTCAAATAATAAGTAAAATAAGGCTCCGGGGGCAGCGCCATTTCCAGCCGGTTTTGAATCGTATTTCTATTCGCGCCGTTTAAAACAAAATCGAGATCCCCCGGAAGTTTTTTGAGGCCATCCAGTAATTGAATCACGGATTCTCGTCTGTCGCCGCTGGCTACATCCGCTAAACCTATCGTTCCCCGGAAGGGACTTCCGTCTGAATATGTCCCGGCTTGAGCGGCAAGATCAAGAATCTTTTTCCATGATTCTTTCACCGACGGATCCGTGGTCATAAGCCCGAGAATTTCATCTACAGAAGCCATCCGCCCGCCTGCCGGACGAGCAGGCGCGGCGGACCCCTCTTTTGGACTCCTAAACTGAATTTTCATGGCAGGTGGCAGACTTGTGTCTTTCGCTATTTCGCTTTCCACGGTCCTTTTGAAATATTGTCTAAAACCATCCGTCACATCAAGAATCAGCTCATCGTTCTCTCCAAGGCTGATTCCCGTTATGGGACAATTCTGTCCAGGATCTGAATATCCGGGCCAGGTCGTGGAACGATTGTTATGAAAAAAATTAAGAACCGTTTCCGGACCGATGGTCAGCGTTAAACCTGCCGGCCGTTCTTCTTTAGTTACAGGCTGTGGCCACTGGCAAGAGATGATCATCTTTTGTACTTCGCCGTTATAGAAATGCAACTGGATACCCACCACCCCTTTACTAAAATCTTCCTCCTGTACGCCACGATGCGGCGCCCCAGGCGTCCAGTAAACCTTGTAATGACGGAGATGCGGTTGCGTACCCAATAATCCCTTTTCTTCAAGGACCGGTTTCAAAGCCCTTACTTCCGGCAGAAGGTCATTTATGTTCTTTCCCGCACCCGTTCCACGAGTACCCGGCTGTTCATCGGGCAAAGCAGAAAGGCACGCGCCGGATCTGTTGACTGATTCCTCAAATCCCTCCCGGTCTTCTTTTGCATAAAATAATTTTATCCCCACAGGAATAAGGCCCCCAAAAACCACAACAATCACATAATCCCAGAAAGTGGGCGGCCGAAAACCAACGGAGACGGCCCAAAAACCAGCAAGAAGCCAAGAACTGAGAGCAAAAAACAGCGGCCCATATTTTTTGAAGGCAATAGGTTCCCTACACATTCTCAAGATCCAACTTTCGTATCCCAATCCTAAATCTGCAATGACAGCAAAAATGCCCGCGGGAACCAATGGAACAGCAATTGAGCCCAACAAAATAAAAAGTGTTGCAACATCCTCCGCCAGCCGGGCGGCGTTTGGCCCGTCATTCTCGAACGGGGACTGTCCCCCTGGGGAAACCCTCGGTGAATGTCCAAATGCCCGGTGAAGGGGGACTGTCCCCGCAGGCGCATCTCGAAACAATAACGGGGAGATTCTTCGGTCGCCTGCGGCGGCCTTAGAATGACCGGATGGAGAGGATCGCCTGAGCTCGGCGGCGACGTTTTCCGCCGCGGTTCCCATTCTGGTTCCCACCAGGACCGGTCTCTCAGCGGCCAACTGCACGCCAAGCGAGGAAGCCTTTCCCGAAGAATAGGTTTTGTTTTGAGTGGGATTTTCATTTCCGAGCTGAGCCAAGAGTAAATTCTCGTACCGCTTCACATTCGTCTCAGCCGTGACGTTCGGGGTGACGACAACGTACGAGAGACCTTTTTCTTTGAGAAGTCCGGTCAGATGCGGCGTATGAAAACCACCGGTGATGAGAACAGCCGACTCAAGGTGGTCGCGATCCATGCGGCTCAAAGTTTTCCGGACGAAGGCTTCGTCGCGTTTTTCCGTGGTGCGGTAAAAGTCCTCGACTTTCTTTTCGTTGTCGTCGATGAGAGGAAGGTATTTCAAAACGTCCGAATAATTTCCCATGTCGCAGAGCTTCCGGTTAAGGAAAGCCAGGATCACGATGGACGAGAAACTCACATCTTTTTTATTTTCCGTATAGGCGTCAAACTCCGCGCGCGAGGCTTGCAGCGAGAAGAGTTTTTCCAAAAGGCCAAGATGACGAGAGGCCTGGTGCAAATAAAGTGCGTCCTGAGAATCGAGACCTTTTTGGTAAACTTCTTCTTCCAATTCTTTCGTCTCGGAGAGAAGCTTGGCCATGTCCACTTTTGAGAACGTGGCCAGGTAATCGATGTACAGGAGCAGGTTCTTGAAATGGTCGGGAGCCAGATTTTTTTTCTTCGCCTCAAACAAAAGCCCTTCATAAAAAGAAAGCGGAGCCGCCGCGCCCGTTTTTATTTTCTCAATACTTCCCTTTAATATTTCCAACGCTTCGGCGCGGCTTGTCCTGAGCGAAGTCGAAGGATCCGGCGAATCATGAAAAAGAATTCTCACGAGACGCTCCTGCTCTTCACTCGCCTTCTGAAAATTAATTTTATCTTCTTTTGATTTTAATTCTTTGAGGGAAAGAAACTGCGGATAACCCAGAAGATTGATCCTCGACTTTTCGGACATTTCGGTGAGGCGCGCGTAGTAGTCCGTAAAATCCTTCTCCTTCTTCTCAAACTGACGCGCCGACTGGTCAAAAGCGAGAATGTCCTTGGGGAAAATCTGACGTTTGAGACTCTCCACGCGCTTCTGGGCTTCCTCTATATAGGAAAGCACCTTCTCGCGGGTCTTGACCACCTCGGCATACTGACGCAAATTCTGGTCATAAAGTTTCTTATCTTCCACGCCCCAGATCTGCATGTCGTGGTCAGAGGCAAGATTTAAATACTCAGCGCCATTCAACTCGCCTTTCATCAAATAACTTTTCGCCACCCGCTCACGCGCAGCCTTCGAAGCAAGCGGCCTGAGACGCGTCAAAGAATCATCGCGCGTACCGCCTTCAATAAAAATAGTTTTGACCTTGTATTTTTGAATCAATTCTTCGAGAACTTTGGAGAGATTTTCCTCGGCGCCGAGATTGGTGTGCGCGTCCTGAATGTGAATCAGTAGGGGCGAACCTGCCTGTCCGGCAGGCAGGCGGCCGTTCGCCCTTGTGGTTGATTTATAAACGTCCTGAACATGTCCGATCGAGGAAGGAATTTTTAGGAAAGAAGGGTTGTGAACGATGTCGCGCGGGGCCAGGGAAAGAGCGGGCGCCGCGTGCGAAATATCGCTCACGAAAAACGTGACGGCCAGTGTCAGCGCGACACTTTTTAAAAACATCGAATATCGGCTATTTTCCATGGGGTGACCGAAATTTACCCTATGAAAATGGGCTTGTCAAGAGTGAAAATTGAGGTTTCTTTTACCGGAATTAAATCTATTTTTTAGATTAGACTATTGCTTAAAATTGCTAATTTTTGCTCGCCTAAAGGGACTGTCCCTTTTTGGCCAAAAAGGGACAGTCCCCGTTAGTACCGGGTTCGAACCCGGTACCGCAACCGCGGGTTGTTGTTGGGTGATGCAATGAACGGAGCCCAAGCCATAAACCAATGCCGTGCATTTGATTCCAATAACCCTGCGTCCGGGGAAAGTTTTTTGGATGATTTTGAGAGCGGCTTTGTCATTTTTGTGACCATAGATCGGCACGAGCACTGTGCCGTTCGCGATGTAAAAATTGGCGTAACTGGCCGGCAGACGCTCAGAACTGTCACCGCTTCTGCCCATCCCCACTCTCCCCGGCATGGGAAGCTCAATAATTTTAAAACTTTTACCGTCTTGGTCAGTTTCCCGCTTCAATATTTCCAAATTTTCCTTCAAAATAGCGTGGTTTTTATCCTGTTTATCATTTTCGACGGCCGTCAAAACCGTCCGCGGCCCGACAAAACGCGCAATATCATCCACGTGCCCGTCGGTGTCGTCGCCCTCTATCCCCTCTTTTAGCCAGATGGTTTTTTGGACGCCCAAATATTTTTTCAAATAACCTTCGATGTCTTTTCTGGAAAGCTGAGGGTTGCGGTTGGGATTGAGGAGGCACTGCTCGGTCGTGAGGCAGGTCCCCTTTCCATTGACATCTATTGAACCGCCTTCGAGAACCATGCGGGGGTCCGTTCTTTGGTAATTTTTCAACGCCTTGATCCGGTCGACAACGCCATTGTCCCGCGCGAGATCCTTGTATTTCCCGCCCCAGGCATTAAATATCCACTTGGTGAACATTGGGGTCGGAGGCCTCCGACCCCTCTGACCCCCAACAAAAATCGGGCCGTAATCGCGGATCCAAGTGTCCACTGTTTTCACGGGGTGTAAAATCAGATTATTAAAATTGGTGTTTTTCGGCAGGCGACGTTGCATGTCATACGTAGGGGCGACCCGACGGGTCGCCCCTACGGGCACCAAGAGATTCACCTTTTCACCCGGCAAAAGGGCGCGGATCATTTGAAGGTAGGTCCGTTCGACTTCCTTTAATAGGGGACCCGGCCAGGTGGTTTTATTGGCGGGCCAAGCCAGCCACGTCGCCGCGTGCGGCTCCCACTCCGCGGGCATGCGGTATTTAACGGGACGTGATGCCTTGGTATGCGTCAATTCTTCTGTCTCTGAGGAAGGTCCACTCGCGGCGGGTTTTTTCGACTTTTCGCAGATCGCAGTCGACGATCAGAATTTCATCCTGTTTGCCGCCGGCGCGGCCGACCACTTCCCCGAAAGGATCGGCGACAAACGACCGGCCCCAGTATTCGAATTTTCCCTCGGCGCCGACGCGGTTGGCCGCGGCCACGTAAACACCGCTGGCGATCGCGTGCCCTCTCTGCACGGTCTCCCAGGCCCCGTGATAGGATCTGGCCTGAGCGGGCCTATTTTTTTTCCAGCCGATCGCCGTGGGATAAAAAAGAATCTCCGCGCCCGCCAGCATCGTCAGGCGCGCCGCCTCGGGAAACCACTGGTCCCAGCAGATGAGAACGCCGATCCTGGCGTAGCGCGTCTTGAAACTTTTGAAACCCAGATCCCCCGGCGCAAAATAAAATTTTTCGTAAAACCCCGGGTCGTCGGGAATGTGCATCTTGCGGTATTTCCCGAGAAGTTTCCCGTCCGCGTCAATCACGACGGCGGTGTTGTGATAAACGCTCTTTTTTGTTTTTTCAAATAAAGACGCCACGATCACCGCTTTCAAATCTTTGGCGAGCGGCTCGAGCATCTCCGTCGTCGGCCCGGGGATGGTTTCGGCCAGATCAAAATTTTTCTCGTTTTTGGTCTTGCAAAAATAAGGCGTGCGGAAAAGTTCCTCGAGGCAAATCACCTTGGCGCCTCTTTGAGCGGCCTTTTTGATTTGTGAGACGGCCTTTTTCAGATTGGCCCCGGGATTTTCTCCGCAGGACATTTGAATGAGAGCGATTTTCATGAGGCGTATTCTAGCACAACTCCGCAAAAACCGTCTCGGCGAAAAACTGGCCGCGGGGTGTCAGATGAATTTTTCCGGTTGTTTCTTCAATCAAACCGTTTTCTTTTAATTTTTGAATGGCTGTAGGGGCGACCCGTTGGGTCGCCCCTACGTCCGCGCCCTCCGTCAATCGGAGCGCCAGTAAAAACGATTCGATCTCTTTTTTCTCGGGGCTCAGGCGTTCGCTCTCGGCCGGGCGCCAGTCCCCCATTTTTATTTTTCTCAAATACTCCTCGACGCTTGAGGCGAGCCGGCTCCGCGCGCCGCCCAGATACGAAAACGCCCCCGGCCCAAGACCCAGGTATTCTCCATTCGCCCAGTAAATCAGATTGTGCCGCGAGCGAAAACCCGGCCGCGCGTAGTTTAAAAGTTCATAGTGCTCGTAGCCGTTTTTCTTTAAAAATTCCCGGGCAACGGTGAGCCTCTCGATCTGCGCGTCTTCATCCGGCAGTTTGAGTAAACCGCGCGCCGCGTCGCGGCCGAACTTGGTTTTCTCCTCCACCGTGAGCTCATAAAGCGAAACGTGCTCAGGCCCCAGCGCCGCGGCCGCCTCGAGCGAACCTTTCACATCCTCGAAGGATTCTTCCGGAAGCGAGAGTAGGAGGTCCAGATTCACACTCTGAAAACCTTCTTGCCTCAAAATCCCAAACGACCGGCGGATCGCCGCGGCGTCATGCGAGCGGTTCAGGCGCCGGAGCGTCGGATCATTGAAAGATTGGGCGCCGAGGCTGACGCGGTTGACGCCGCTCTCGCGGAGCAGGCGCGCTTTTTCGGCGGTCAGGTCTCCCGGATTGGCCTCGAGAGTGATTTCGGCGTCCGCGCGAAATTTAAAATTTTCCCTCAAAATGGAAAAAATTTTTTTCAACTCGTCCTCGCTCAAAACAGAGGGTGTCCCCCCGCCGATGTAGAGCGTGTCAAAGACGCGGCCCCGCGCAAGCGCCGCGCGCTTAAAAATTTCTTTCCGAAGCGCGGCCAAAAACGAATCGCCCAAAGATGCGGGGCGCGACGTCGTGATGACAAAATTGCAGTAATGGCATTTCTTCGCGCAGAAAGGGACATGAACATAAAGGCCGATCATAGAGGGATTATACCTTACCCGTGAAAAAATCCTTCTTCTCTTTTAGAGGCTTTTGTGATAGAACTAGGGAAGTCGATTTTGGGACAAACACCGTTTTAACGAAGGGGGAAAACGTGGCAAAAAAAGCAAACGCGGCATTCATGAAACCTTTACAGCCCAGCGAGGCGCTCGCAAAAGTGGTCGGGTCGAAATCCCTGCCCCGCACGCAGGTCGTGAAGAAGCTGTGGGAGTACATCAAGAAGAACGACCTTCAGGACAAGAAAAACAGACGGAACATCAACGCGGACGCGTCTTTGAAGCCGGTGTTCGGCGGCAAGTCGCAGGTGTCGATGTTTGAAATGACCAAGCTCGTCTCGAAACACCTGTCGTAATTTTAATTTAATCCTCGTCATGCGCGGCGCCGGCTTCAAAACCGGCGCCGTTTTTTTAGGCCCATTCCTTCGGGATGGCCTTGCGTCCCGTAAAACCTTCCTCGGCGCCGTGAAAATATTCCACGGACGCTTCGTCGCTTCGCCAGCACAGACAAACCTCTTTGCCGTTTAAAACCGAAGGAAAATCCACGAGGCCGTCGGAAAAATTCCAGTCCTTATACGAACAGCCGATCGTTTCGAGCTCCTCGAAAAGTTCATCCAGGTGATCCATGAGACGGATGATCTCCGGGTCCTCCTCGGGCTTGGCGCGCTCCATCGAAAGCTCGCGGATCGCCTGTCCCGCCTTCAAAATGTCCCCGACGATTTTTTTGACGAGCGGCAGGGTTTGATTGGCTTCTTTTGGAGTAAAAAACTTCAACGCGGATGGCTCCGCGGGTGCGACGGCCGGTGGTGGCGAGGCGCGTGCGGATGCGGACCTCCTCTGAACGGAGGCTTGTGCGGCCGGTGGTCGCCTTTTTGATAATTGAAATCGGGCAGGATCACGCGCGGCAGGCGCTGATTCAAGACGCGCTCGATGTCGCGGATCATCTCCTCTTCCTCGGGCGTGACAAGACTGAACGCGTCTCCCGTGGCGTCGGCGCGCGCGGTGCGGCCGGCGCGGTGGATGTAATCCTCGGGTGTCGAGGGGACGTCGAAATTGATCACGTGCGAAATATCTTTCACGTCGATGCCGCGCGCCGCGACATCAGTGGCGACCAAAACCTGCGCGCGGCCGCGTTTGAAACTCTCAAGCGCGCGCGAGCGCTGAGTCTGACTCCTGTCCCCGTGAATCACCGACACCCGGATGCCCGCGCGCTCGAGGCTCTGCGTCAGGCGATCGGCGCGGATCTTCGTGCGCGTGAACACGATCGCGGACGACAGGCCTTCCTGCCCGTTTAGAAGTCTCAGCAAAAGCTCCGTTTTTTGATGTTGGGAAACCGGATAAACCGCGTGGCGGATGCCCGCGGCGGCCGTGGACTTGGGTCCGATCTGGACCGTGACGGGGTTGCGGCAAATCCGGCGCGCCAGTTCCATGATGGGCGGGGGGATCGTCGCCGAAAAAATGAGATTCTGCCGATGGGGCGGCAGAAGGGAAATGATTTTCTGAACGTCGGGCAGAAAACCCATGTCCATCATGCGGTCGGCCTCATCCAGCACCAAGACCTCGATCGCCCCAAAATCGATGCGTCCCGAGTACACGTGGTCCAACAGCCTGCCCGGCGTCGCCGAGACGATGTCAAGCCCCCGTTTCAAAGCGCTGATCTGCGGCTCCATCGGGGTGCCTCCGAATATCGCGTGGCCCTTGAGCGGCACGTAGCGCGAGAGATTTTTCAAATGTTCCATGGACTGAAGCGCCAGCTCTCTGGTCGGGGCCACGATGAGGGCGCGGATCCCCTGTTTTTTTCTGGGCGCGGTCATGAACCGGTGCAAGATCGGTAGCACAAACGCGGCCGTCTTTCCGGTCCCGGTCTGCGCGGAGGCGATCACGTCGCGACCGCTCAGAATCTGCGGGATCGCCTCGGCCTGGACAGGTGTGGGACGTTCAAAACCCAGGTCGCGGATCCCCTTTAATAAATCCGGATGAAGTCCTAGCGTGTCAAATGACATTTCATTTTCCTTTTTTTAAAAATCCTGGTGGGCGGTGGTCGACTCGAACGACCGGCCTTCTGAATGTAAATCAGACGCTCTAACCGACTGAGCTAACCGCCCGATCTTAACCGCTTGGGCAGTGTATCAATTTTTGCCGCGAGAAGGTAATCCTTTTCGGTGAGACCGCCTGTGGCATGCGTCGACAGTTCGATGCCGAGCTTCCGGTATCCGGTCAGATGAATATCGGGATGATGATCAAGCGCCTCCGCCTCCAGCGCCATGAGATGGATCAAATCTACGGCGGCCATAAAATCCTTCATCACGTACTCGGCGGTCAAACACCTTCCATCCGGCGATTTTTTCCAATCGTCCGAAATCCTCGGCATGATTTTATTTTACCACAGTGAAAACAAAACCGATCGTCTTTCCGGTTTCCGGGTCGACGGCCGCCGAGGTCATCGGGCTGTCGCCGGGGAGAAGCTCCTCTTTGGTTTTGACGACGAGTTTTTTCGGCGGCCTTGAACGGTAATGCACGCGCGCGATGATCTCTTGTCCGAGATAACAGCCTTTCGTGTAGGACACAAATTCCTCGTCGCCGACGGTGAGGAGAAGTTCCCCGTCATAATCGATCCCTTGAACGGGCAGTTTATTTTTGAGGCGGAATAATTTAAATGCCTCCTCCGAAACGTCCGCGGGAAACGGATCGGAGGTGAAAATCACTTTTTTCGCCTCCAGATCAAAATAGAGGCGGCCGGGGGTTTCAAGGACTTTGGTGTCACCCAATTTCAAATAGTTATCCAAATGATGGATGAGCCTTTCCCGAAAAGGTTTCTCGACCGCGATCAAAATCTCATCGTCCCCGATCCGTTTCTGGTCGCAGGTCGCGATGATCCGCCCGCGGATGTCGACGAACGCGTTTTTTTCGGCATCCGGGGTGTTGGTGGTGTAGGCGTTCAAAAATTCCGCGGCTTTATTTTTGAAAACGAGAACCGACTTTTGGAGCGGGTAGAGTTTTAGACTATTCTTTGGCAAGTTTGATGGCGGCGGAGTTGATGCAGTAACGTTTGCCGGTGGGCGGCGGGCCGTCGTCAAACACGTGGCCCAGATGCGCGCCACAACGCGCGCAGAGCACCTCCTCGCGGCGCATCCCGAAACCCGAGTCTTCCTCGACGGTCAAATTGAGCGGCGAAACGGGATTCCAGAAACTCGGCCAGCCCGTGCCGGATTCGAATTTATTTCCGTAATAAAATAAATCCGTCCCACAGCCCACACACTGGTAAACGCCCTTCCCGGATTTCGGGATCGCGCATTGGCCGCTAAACGGCCGCTCGGTGCCCTTTTGGCGCGTGACCTCGTACTGCTCGGGGGTGAGGATTTTTTTCCATTCGGCGTCGGATTTGATGACGGGGTCCACGGACTCGACCTTGCCCGTCACAGCGTTAAAAATTTTTATTTTCATTTCGGCGCCCATGATGAGGGGAATGAGAAAAAAAACCGCTGCCGGAATGATTCTAACATTTTTTAAAAAAATCATAAAGAATCGGCGATTCCCCTCCGGTTAGTCAATTCATTTTACCGCGAAAGCTGGGTGAATCCCTCTGAATTCTTGACTCAGAGAACCGGAACGCTATACTGGTCGTGGGTCCGTCAACCGCCATAAGGAACGCGATGTATCTGAAAATAAAGTACGCTTCTTTTTCTCTGATCACGCTCGTCCTTTTCCTCGGCCTGGTCGAAGGTGTTTGCCGGATATTTTTTGTCTATCCGGGCGCCTCCGATTTTGTCGAGCGGCGCATCATCGAGCAGGGCCTCACGAAAGACAAATCCTCCGGCGAATTCCGCGTCATTCTCTACGGCGAATCCACGATGCAGGGAGACGCCCTCTCCCCAAAATCCACGATCGAAAAGTGGATAACCACTTACCTCGAAGACCTGCTCGGCAAAGATACCGCCAAAAGGGTAAAGGTCTACAACCTCGCGAGGATCGGCTCGAACAGCCAGTTCATCGCGAAGTCCTTCGCGGACACGGTTCCCTACAAGCCGGACCTAGCCGTTTTTTACGTCGCGCACAACGACTTTGTCCAACTCGACAACCGGCATCCGCGCCGGATGAGCTTCGGTCAAAAAGGGTTTCTGAAACATTACGGCCGGCGCCTCGTCAAGCAAAGCGCTTTCCTGTCGGAACTCACCCGGCTCCATATCCGTTTTAAGATTCGGCACCATTTGCGGGATGATAAATTCAAAAAAGTAACCCCGCCCGTCATCGAAACCTGGGAGAAATTCTACAATCCCCAGTATGACGCGATCGTCCACGACTCCCTTTTATTCGAGACGCTTTTTGGCAATTGGGTGGGAAACATCAACAAAATCGTTCGTGTCGCCGAGCGCCATCGCATCCCCGTTATTTTCCTCGAAGGCGTTTCCAATCTCAAGGAATACGCGCCCAACGAATCCGTTCACAGCCCCTCGCTCGACCCATTCAAACTCTCCCAGTGGGAAGTCGATGACAGCCGGGCGACGCGGGCGTTTGCCGCAAAGAAATATAAAGAGGCCCGCGCGTTTTATCAGAGATGTTTGAGAATCGATCCGGAATATGCCCTCACGCATTACCGGCTCGGACAGTGTTATGAAAATCTGTCCCGATTTGAAAAAGCCAGAAAATCTTATTCAATGGCCAACGACAAAGACCGGGTGCCTCTGAGAGCGCCGTCCGAGGTGAATCAATTTTATGACGACCTTGAAAAGGCCAACTTCAAGGACATCACGGTTATCAAAACGGCTGAGATCTTTGAAAAATTCTCTCCGAACGGCCTCATCGACAGCTGCCTCGTGCTGGACACCATGCACCCCACGATCGAAGGTCAGGCCCTGATCGCCCTTGAGATCGTAAAAGTGATTTATGACAAGGGGCTTGTGTCACCGAAAGAGTCCTGGCATTGGAATGAACTGGGGCCCACAAACGAATACATCGATAAACTGGGTCTGGACAAGGATTTTCAATTCAGCGTTTACCTGAATAAAGCCATTTTCGTGGGAAGGTTTTATGACAAGGCGATCGAGTATTCACAGAAGGCCTTATTGATCCGGCCGGATTCCATCGAGGCCAAACGCGCGCTGGCCTGGACCTATTGGCGAAAGGGGGAAAAAGAAAAGGCCATCGATCTCTACGAAGAATTGTATGAAAAATCTCCCGAGGTCATTGCGGAAGTTTTTAAAAAATACCCGGATCTGGGCAACGTCGTTTTAGTCTCGAGACGCCGGGCCGGCCGCCGGATCCCTTTGCAATCCCTCCAGCCGGTATAACCTTTTAATGCCGTTCATCCAGAGATTACTCCTGCACATCCCTTCGTTTTTGTTGGCGCTGGGCGTGGTGGGGGTTTCGATTCTGTTGGCTTCGACGGCCACACTCGTCACGCATTACGTCATCCCCTACGAGAAACGCAAAAAAAACAGCCTTTCCACCACGGTCCTTTTCGGGGCAAACACGTTGATCTATTCCATTTTGCTGACGCTGGTTTTATTCAGCTCCTGGCTGGGCTTTAAGGACGCGCAGTCAAACGTGCAGAGCGAGGCCAATTGCCTGGTGGAGCTTTTTAGGGACACGGACGCTTTTTTGCCGGTGATCAAACAGGATATCCGTGTCTTATTGGAAAAATATACCCTGTCCGTCATCAACGAAGAATGGCAAACGCTGGCCAGGGGGGAACTGAGCCCCCACACCACCGAGATCGCCAAGGCGATATGGAGAGTTTACAGCGGTTTCTCACCGACAACCGAGACGGAGCAGGTCTTTCTCCACGAATCCGTCAATAAACTCTATCAACTGCGCGAATGCCGCACCGTGCGGCTGTCCGATTCCCGAACGGGCGTTTACCCCGTGCTCTGGTTTCTATTGCTTCTCGGAGAAGTGGCCACGGTTTTTTCTATCGTGCTCTTCGCGGAAGATTTGAAATCGAGTCTGGCCGTGATGTTTCTCTTTGGATTTCTGGTGGGAATTATTTTTTACGCGATCATTCTGTTTGATTATCCCTACACGGGCGAATTTCACGTGTCGCCCGAGCCCCTGAGGCAGGTGCTGTTGTACTGGTGAGTTTAATAAAACCGCAAAGCGCGGGGCGCGGGGACGAAGGGATTCGAACCCTCGATCTCTGCCGTGACAGGGCAGCGCTTTAAGCCAGCTAAGCTACGTCCCCAACTTTGTCCGTCAAGACCAACACGCGGTTCTTTAACACTTCCAAAAAGCCGCCTTCGACTTTAAAAACCTTTGACTCGCCGGCCGCGTCCCGGAACGTGAGATTTCCCTTCCCGAGCGTCGTCACAAGCGGCGCGTGATTTTTGAGAACGCCGAGATACCCCACACTCCCCGGCGCCACGACCGACACGGTGTCGCCTTCAAAAAAAATCTGATCGGGTGTCACCACTTTCAATTTAAAAGAAGACTCGGACATTTTTAATTCCCTAAACCCGGCTTCCCCGCGTTTTGAACGACTTCGTCGATGTTGCCGGCCATGTAAAAGGCCTGCTCCGGATAGTCATCCATTCCGCCCGAGGCGATCTTCTTAAAACCCGCGATGGTTTCCTTTAAGGGGACGTACTTCCCTTTGCGGCCCGTGAAGGTCTCGGCCACAAAAAAGGGCTGTGAGAGAAACTTTTGAATCTTTCGCGCGCGCGAGACCGTGAGCTTGTCCTCCTCGGAAAGCTCGTCCATGCCGAGGATCGCGATGATGTCCTGGAGATCCTTGTAGCGCTGGAGGATCTTTTGCACCTGGCGCGCGACGCCGTAATGTTCTTCGCCGAGGATTTTGGGATCGAGAATGCGCGAGGTGGAGTCGAGCGGGTCGATCGCGGGATAAATCCCCAACTCCGCGATCTGGCGCGACAACACCGTGGTCGCGTCCAGATGCGTGAACGTCGTCGCGGGCGCGGGGTCGGTCAAGTCGTCGGCCGGAACGTAAATCGCCTGCACCGACGTGATCGAGCCTTTTTTGGTCGAGGCGATGCGCTCCTGGAGCTCGCCCATCTCGGTTGCCAGGTTCGGCTGGTAACCGACGGCGGAGGGCATGCGGCCCAAAAGCGCGGAAACCTCCGAACCCGCCTGCACAAAACGGAAAATATTGTCGATAAACAAAAGCACGTCCTGTTTTTCCTCGTCGCGGAAATACTCGGCCATCGTGAGGGCCGTGAGTCCCACGCGCAGGCGCGTCCCGGGAGGCTCGTTCATCTGGCCGAACACGAGACAGGTTTTTTCGAGCACCTTGGACTCTTTCATTTCGTGATAGAGATCGTTTCCCTCGCGCGTGCGCTCGCCCACGCCGGCAAACACCGAGAAGCCGCCGTGCTGGGAGGCGATGTTGCGGATGAGTTCCTGGATGATGACGGTTTTTCCGACGCCGGCGCCGCCGAAGAGGCCCACCTTGCCGCCCTTCGGGTAGGGGGCCAAGAGGTCCACGGCCTTGATGCCCGTCTCAAAAATCTGAACCGCCGGCTCGCGCTCCTCAAAAGACGGGGCGGCCCTGTGAATGGGATAAAACTTTTTGGCCGGCGGCGCCGGCTTTTCGTCAATGGGTTTTCCCAGCACATTGAACATCCGCCCGAGCGTCTCGCGTCCGACCGGCACCGTGATGGGTCCCCCCGTATTCACCGCCTCCATGCCGCGCACGAGGCCGTCGGTCGAGGAAAGCGCGATACAGCGCAGGACATTGTTTCCCAGATGCTGAGCCGCCTCGACGACGACTTCTTCTTCACCGAGGCGAATCACGACGGCGTCCAAAATATTCGGCAGGTGATCGGGCTCAAAACGGACGTCGACCGTCGGACCGATGACCTGGATGACGCGGCCGGTTTCCTTTTTTCCATTGACTGAAGTACGCATCGGTTCTCCTAAAGTTTAGACAAGGACGCTGGCGCCGCTGACGATCTCGGAGAGTTCCCGCGTGATCGTGGCCTGGCGCGTTTTATTTCTCAAAAGTTTGAGGTCATCCAAAACCTCTTCGCCGTTTTCCGTCGCCTGTTTCATCGCCGTCATCCGCGCGGCGTATTCGGACGTGAGGGATTCCAAAAGTGAAATGTAAATCTTCCCCTCGAGGTACCGCGATAAAAGCGAAAGGAACACGCTCTCGAAATCCGGTTCGAAAATGAAATCCGCCGACCCTTCCCCGGTTTTGTCCGCCAAAAGCCGGCCGAGGCCCAAAAAAGGAACGACCCGGTTTTGTCCCGTGCCCCCCACGCGAAAAGACGTGTAGAGAAGCTCGACCGAATCCGTCTTTCGGCTCAGAAAAGACCCCACGAGGTCCGCGGTG